>JARGOI010000132.1:0-2058 GCA_029212275.1 Thalassolituus sp. | reverse complement strand
TGATTCTGTGCAAATTGCAAATCGCCTCGTGACAAGGTATCAGCGTCTAACCCAGTGTATACGTCACCTTTAAAAGCAAGTAATGCGGCTTTGGCGTTGTCTGGGGTAAAAGGCAGCTGCCAATCGAGATAACGCTTTACATTCAGCTCAGACAACGCGGGACTGAGTTTCATCAATGCTCCCAGTTCATCGGGAGAATAGTTTTTAAGCTCGTCGATCAACGTTGCTGCCGAGTCTAAAAAATCGGATTGACTGAACTCATCCGTTACTGGCGGCGTTTCAAAATCCAGTGTTTTAGCCGGTGATAATAGCGTCAGCATGAATGTTTCCCTAGTTTAATATGTAAGAGTCAAAAAGTTGAAAAAGCGTTGTGCACAAGGGCAAACATTAACGCTAAACGCACTCGCTCCACAACCTGCACGAAATTTGTACAATCTCGAAATAATGACATCGCGCTTATCTATTTTTCGACTGACCGTACTTTAAATCTGCACAGTCAATCCTGCCAATGGTATCTTGAAACAGAGATGTAACACTGTTTTTTGCTTATGTTTCATCATCGAAGCACACCAACCAAGAGAGAATCATTATGGCTATCGATATTCAAGGCTTAGGTCTAAAGCTGGCGACTCGTTTTTCAGGCAGTGATTTTGCCAATCGTTATGGTTTACGCAAACGCAGCGAAGAGTTGGCCTATCAAAGTACTAAAAAAGGTTTCGAAGCGCTGTCTGCGCAATTAAAAAAACGCAAAGCAAAAGAACCCGCCCTGCTACCCGCACCGGCCCATAAAGGCGTGTTTGACCTGACCTTGTCAGACGAACAACAAATGATTAAAGATTCGTTGCAAGCTTATGCCAGCGAAGTAATTCGACCCTTAGCGCATGACGCTAACGAAGCCATGACCCTTCCCGACCGCTTTCTTGAAGACCTAATGGACATCGGCGTTAATATGTTTTCGGTACCCGAAGAAATGGGTGGCGTTGCTCAAGGATGGAGCCCCATCACCAGTGCCATCATTGCCGAAGAGCTGGCTCGTGGCGATTTTTCTTTAGCCTACGCAGCGCTGGCTCCGGTTGCAGTCGCAAACGCCATCGTTAAGTGGGGTACCAAAGCACAACAGGAACAAATTTTACCGCGCTATTTATCAGACACTCCCATTAAAGCAACCATTGCTGCGCAAGAACTCAACACGCCAGATCAAACTGCCCTACTCACCAAAGCACGAAAAACCCGTAAGGGCTATCGCTTAAATGGTATAAAAACCATGGTGCCTTTTGGCGGTCAAGCCGACTTATATTTGGTCAGCGCGCGGGTCGGTTTAGCCAATCATACTCGTCTATTTTTGGTGGATGGTAAAACCGCTGGCGTTTCATTTAAAGCTTCTGCAGCCATGGGATTACGTGCCTGTGGATTGGGTCAACTTAAACTCAAAAATGTCGATGTCAGTGCCAATGCATTACTTGGCGATGAGCGTTTTGATTACCAAGCATTTCAGACATTCGGCCAATTACACTGGTGTGCTATGGCGGTGGGTGCCTGCCAAGCCGCACTGGACTATGTAGTGCCCTATGTAAACGATCGCGAAGCCTTTGGCGAACCCATTTCACACCGCCAATCGGTCGCCTTTATGGTTGCCGATTTGGCCATCGAATTAGAATCGATGCGTCTGTTAGTATGGCGCGCCGCCGCCCTGGCCGAAGAAGGAAAACCGTGCCAGCGTCAGGCCTATTTAGCACATATTTTTTGCACCGAAAAAGCAATGAAGATTGGCACGGATGCCGTGCAATTACTTGGCGGTCACGGTTTCACCAAAGAACACCCCGCCGAGCGTTGGTACCGCGATCTGCGCGTATTAGCCTGTGTTAACAGTGGCATGCATCTTTAATTTGAGCGCTTGGAGAAAATTATGATTAATTTAGAAACCCCAAAAAAATTCAGAGTGCTAATCAATCAAGCACACCAAGTGGCTGCCAACGTATTTCGCCCCATTTCTCGTAAATACGACCGTTCTGAGCACGCCTATCCCGTTGAGTTAGATATGCTTGCCGCCATTATGGA
>JARGOI010000131.1:1933-6776 GCA_029212275.1 Thalassolituus sp. | reverse complement strand
AGTGTTTCGGTATTACCCCGAAACGGATAATCGAAAGTGGTTGCCCCTTCGCTCGCAAGCCATGTCGGTGCAAATGGCCCGTTCATGATGGCGAGCACGATGTGGCGGTCGTATTCTGCGGCAAGGGCTATTTGAGCGTCTAAAAGCATCCAATCGTAGCTGTTTGTAGAAGGTTGGAGATCGGCCCAGCTGATGCGCACAAGTATGCCATCAACGTAATCCAAGCTGGCAATATCATCGCTGATGGAGCTGTTGGTGCTGGTTGTCGGACCACAGCTGCAATAAATACCTGTTAAGTAGGCGCTGGTAAATTGCTCGTCGGTCGTTTCAGTAGTTTGGCTATTGGATGAAGTTAAAGCTGAGGGTGGATTGTTGGCTGAGCTGCCTGCGCCGCAGGCGGTGAGTGCGAAGACTAAGAAAATACAAATAGCTGACGTTTTGATATGAGTCATACGTTTATTTATTGGTTCTCGATGAATATATTCCGAGTATAGACCTTTACGATGCCATAAACGGGGTAAGTATCGAGAATAATACAAGCGGGCATTAAAGGTATAAAACTTGGGTGCTTTAAGACATACACCGTAGGAGCTTTCCATGCAAGTAATGCAGGCGGGACGCCTGCGGTCCCAGAAGGAATAAGACGCCTGCGCTTTCAGGCAGGCGTCTATTTATCTATCATCTAATTTCAATAAACTAGACCTTCAATCCAAGAACATCAGAAACCGAATGTGACACCAAGATTCAGTCCACCAAAATCATAGTCATCTTCTTGGATGTAGGACACGTACTCTGCATAAGCGCCGATGTTATCTTTTATATTACCGCCAATACCTGCGCCATAAGAGAGACTGGTATCTGAATTTTCTTCACTCTGGCTTGCGAAAGCGTTCGATGCACTTGCGGTAAAAGACGCACTGGTAAAACCTATCAAACCATATGCTTCGACTTTCTCATTCAGCGCAAGTTTTGGTTGCAACAACAAAGAAAATGCAGAATCAAGTTCTAGCTTATAATCAATGCCGCCTATTGATTTAGATTCTTCACCAGTACCAATAAGATAGTCGAACCGTACTGCAAAATTCTGATTCAGCTCATTACCAAGACGAAATTGCACTGCCGATAAATCGAAGCTAGAGCCTTCGTCAGGATCGAAAGTACCCATACTGTAACCCACACCAACGGTTAACCCCTTTGGTCCAGTGTAGCTATCAGCGAATGCGCTGGCCGATAAGACCATTAACGAAATACCTAATAATTTTTTCATGTTATTTCCTATAGTAAATGAGCATTACTTGCTGTAGTTAATGTAAAGTCTGGATAACCCGATCAAGTTAAAAAGGTAGCATACGAATAATCGTATCTATAACTTCATTTATTTTCTAATTCATTAATACGATTAGCGAACTAGAAAAATTACTCTAGCTCTCAAAAAGTAGAGATTTGATAGCTAAATGCTGCAGAAAGTTCATTTACCTTGTAAAGATGAAAAACTATAAAAAAGCACAAAAAAACCGGCAGCTGTTTAGGCGACCGGTTTATTATTACTGATGTCTAATTTAATTATTTAAAATTAGAAACCGAATGTAACGCCTAGGTTAAGCGCGCTGTAATCGTAATCATCTTCACGAAGGTAAGATACGTATTCACCATACAGACCGATATTGTCTTTTACGTTACCGTTTACGCCAACACCGAAAGAAAGACTGGTATCTGACTCTTCTTGTGTACCTAAATCTTCTGAGTCAAAAAATCCGCTAACGTCGTTTATTTTAGATTCGATAGTGCCACGGGTGAAGCCAACCAAACCATAAACCTTAACTTTTTCGTTAACATTCATTTGGGGTTGTAAAAACAAAGAAAACGCTGAGCTTAGCTCTACATCTAGTGAGTCACCGTCGCCAAGATCAAGTGAATCATCACCCAAACCTATTAAATAATCAAAACGCAAAGCCAAATTTTCGTTTAACTCGTTACCAATACGGAACTGAACGGCAGATAGATCAAAATCTGAACCGCCATCAACATCCAAGGTTCCCATGCTGTAACCCAAACCAACGGTTAGGCCTTGTGGCATGCTGTAGCCTTCGGCAAAAGAGACGGCTGATAAAGCCATTAAAGATACGCCTAATAATTTTTTCATGTTGCTTCCTATGTTATATGAGCATTACTTGCTTTATTTCCATTGAAGTCTGAATCTTCCTTCGACTTCAGGCCGCACCATAATAGTTTTTGCGTATTACGTAAATATTGCAGGCTATGTTTTTCATTTTTTATCTCTAACTTTTTATCTAACAGGTTTTATCTATTTTTGTTGAGAGCTTCTTGCAGACGTTGTTGGTAAGTCTGCTTTAGGGATGGCGGTTCGTTGACCATGACGTAAGGGGCATAGCTGAGTAAATCTCTGAGCAGTTCTCGAGGGTCGTTGTACGGCAGTGATAATTGATATTGATCGCCCTGCCACTGCCCTTGTGCCTGCGGATGCCAAAGCTGCTGGGCAACGAGATGCGCGGCTCCGGGTAAGAAGGTTAAACTAGCGATGTATTGTTGTTCGCCAGAGAAAATTCCGTAGCTGTTGTGAAAGTGTTCTTCGAGTTGTTGTGCTGCAAACTCTTGGGCGTCTTTTTCAGTGACAATGGCGCTGTTGATGCGGCTAAGCATAAAGGTGCGCAATTGTTGACGCTTATGACACCAAGCATCGAGATACCATTGCTCGCGGTAATACACTAAGGTTTGTGGGCTGATGCGTCGCTCACTGAGGGTTTGATCGCTGGCGACATAGCGAATATCCAGTTGTTTACGTAAAAACAATGCGTCGCTGATACGCTGGTAATTGTGGTTGTTAATAGGCTGTTTGGCGCTACTCAAAATACGTATATGGCGATGCAGATGTTCTGCACTGAGTCCCTTACTGGCCATAATGTTTTCAATTTGTTGTTGTAAGTCGTGCAGTGGGCCTTGGTCGCTGCCTTCGTTGAGGTCTTGGATTAAATTGAGCACGGTGACTAGACTTCGTAATTCGGTCGCGGTAAACGCCAATCCCGGCAATTCGAAGGGCTGATCGCTGGCGTAAGCGTAAGTGCGATTCTGCGCTTGATACTTAAGTGGCGCGGAATACTGTTCAATAAGTTGAGTAAGCAAGGGTTGCAACTGATTTGGGCTCAAGCCCAGCTCGGCCCCCAAAGCCATGATTGACAGTCCGTTGGGGTGCTTCTTAAACAAACGATGCAATTGCTGCAGATGATCACTCGGTATCTGCTCTGAGCTGGGGTTTGTTGTGGTATCCTGCATTTTTTTCTCAACTCTATTGCAAAGGCAAGGGTTGGCCACTACTTTAAAGATCAAATGACTTATTGAGAAGGTAAGAGTGTCAATGATTAAGGTGATTATCGAGCGTAAAATCGCTACCGATATGGAGTCGACTTACGACGAAGCGATCAAAAAAACCTTGAGCGCAATGATTTCAGCCCACGGTTACGTCTCGGGGGCGACCTATAAAAATGCAGAGCATGACAATCACCGTGTGATCATCACTAACTGGTCGAGTCTGGAAGATTGGCAGCAATGGCGTCGATCGCAAGAACGCAGCAATGCGATAGCACAGATTAAACCGATATTAACTGAGCAAGAAAAGTACACCATTTTGACCGCTTAGTTAAAATCGAAGTGGCTTATGTAATGTCGGTTATGAAAAGCAGTTTAAGCACACTGGCTTAGGCATTGTGCCGCTTTACAAAATCTGCAACCGCAATGGCTGTACGTTGCAGATGTTCTTCGAGGGTAAAGCCAGAATTTTTTCGTGGTTTTAAGTCGTGGTTACCATCTTCTAGCCATAGTATTTCTAATTGCGGATCGAGCGTATACCCTGCAACATCTTCATAAGTACCCATCGTGTCGCGGGTTCCTTGCACAATAAGCGTTGGTAATTGCAGTTGGCGTAAATGCTCGGTACGGTGTTTTTCGGGTTTGCCGATCGGATGAAATGGGTATCCTAAGCAGGCGCAACCTTTTATCAGCGCGAATGTTTGTCTTTTCGTTTCTTTTTCATCTTCCTGCGTTAGTTCAGTAACTAGTGAATGATTAGCAACCATCGAGGCAATTCGTCCTCCCATACTTTTACCGCCAATCACCGCATTACGATCCAAGTCTGCTATAGTATTAAACCAATCGAGTTCTAACATTTGGCCTTTATCGGGTGGGCGTTTTTTTCCATCTTGCTGACGTTTAAGCATGTAGGGGAAATCAAACCTGACAATGTAAATGCCCTGCGCTGCGATGCGTTGTGCCATGTCGCTCATAAAGTCGCTTTGACTGTCCGCTCCCGCGCCATGAGCAAAAATAAATAATGGGTCGTCTGGGTTGCCGCTCGACGTGTAATTTTTGTACAATTTTAGAAACCTTATCGATTAAGCGTCGGACGTTTGTTCATCGCTGGGCTTAATTCGCAGTATTTGTCGGATCTATTTCCGCTAATAAGATTGAGATTGTCTCTCATTTGCATATTTTGTGCATCTTCTGCGTTTAACGCACTGTAATTACTGGTATTTTTTGCGGCTTTTATTTGCAAATTTTGCTTCTAAGCACCATAATTGCGCCGATTTTTTAACCCTCACTTTTCGCTGTTTAATGGAAAATTAATCATGAGCACAGCATTTGACCATCCCGAATACAACTACAAAGTGGTAAGACAGTTTGCCATTATGGCTGTTGTATGGGGCATTGTTGGTATGACCGTCGGTGTCATCATCGCCTCTCAACTAGCATGGCCCGAATTGAACTTTGATACGCCTTGGTTTTCTTTCGGTCGTTTACGTCCGCTGCATACCAACTCGGTAATTTTTGC
>JARGOI010000131.1:0-1833 GCA_029212275.1 Thalassolituus sp. | reverse complement strand
AACTGGTTCTTTGCTGCGTTCATCATCATGATTGCGATTTTGTACATCGGTAACAACTTAGCGATTCCAGTCAGCATGACTAAATCTTACTCAATTTACGCCGGCACGATTGATGCGATGGTGCAATGGTGGTGGGGTCACAATGCGGTGGGTTTCTTCTTAACGGCAGGATTCTTGGGGATGATGTACTACTTCGTACCTAAACAAGCAGGACGTCCTGTTTACTCTTACCGTCTATCGATTGTTCACTTCTGGGCATTGATATCTATCTACGTTTGGGCCGGTGCTCACCACTTGCACTACTCTGCATTGCCAGACTGGGCACAAACTTCTGGGATGGTAATGTCTTTGATTCTGTTGGCTCCGTCTTGGGGTGGCATGATCAACGGTATGATGACCCTGTCAGGTGCATGGCATAAGCTGCGCAACGATCCTATTCTTCAGTTTTTAGTGGTTTCCTTGTCTTTTTACGGTATGTCGACTTTCGAAGGTCCGATGATGTCGATCAAGACGGTTAACGCCCTATCTCACAATACCGACTGGACCATTGGTCACGTTCACTCTGGTGCACTGGGTTGGGTGGCGATGATTTCTATTGGTTCACTTTATCACCTGATTCCAGTCATGTTTGGCCGCAAAGCCGGTGATATGTACTCTGTTAAATTAATGAGTATTCATTTTTGGTTAGCCACGTTTGGTACGCTTATTTACATCGTAGCAATGTGGGTTAACGGTATTACTCAAGGTTTAATGTGGCGTGCAGTGAATGCTGACGGTACCTTGACTTACAGCTTTGTCGATTCGGTGGTTGCTTCACACGGCGGCTACGTGGCTCGTGTGATTGGTGGCGGGTTGTTCTTAGCGGGTATGTTCATCATGGCATTCAATGTCTACATGACCACTCGCGATGCCAAAAAAGAAGCCACATTAGCCGCTGCACAAGCATAAGGAGTTAGGTGAATGTTTAAGCATGATGTAATCGAAAAAAACCTGCCTCTTATGTGTGTGATGATTGTCATCGCTCTCAGCTGGGCAGGCTTAGCAGAGATTGTGCCTTTGTTCTTCCACGAGAACACCAACAAGCCTGTTGAAGGCTTGAAGCCACTGACAGCGGTGCAATTGGAAGGTCGTGACATTTATATTCGTGAAGGTTGTCACGTCTGTCACACGCAAATGGTGCGTCCATTCCGTGCTGAGACCGAACGCTACGGTCCTCACTCTGTCGCCGGAGAATTCGTTTACGATCACCCATTCTTGTGGGGTTCTAAGCGTACTGGTCCAGATTTAGCACGCGTTGGTCAGCGCTACTCGGATGAATGGCATCGCGCTCACTTGTACAACCCACGTGATGTTGTACCTGAGTCAAAAATGCCTTCTTACTCTTGGTTGTTTGAAGATACTGTTGATGGCCGTATGACGCCTCGTAAGATGGCAGCATTGCGCAAAGTTGGCGTACCTTATACCGACGAAGACATTGAAACTGCGAAAGATGCAGTTGACGGTATCGCCGAAATTGATGCCTTAGTTGCCTATTTACAGCAGCTCGGCACTGTGATCACCAAACGGTAATCAAATGGATATTAATGATGTGCGCGGCTTAGGCTCAATTTTTGCCTTAATCGCTTTTTTAGCCGTTCTCTGGTGGGCTTATGGCCCACAGAGAAAAAATCGCTTTGAAGATGATGGTGATATCCCATTTCGGGAAGAAGACGACGCGCCTGCGCACAATGAAAACAAGCGGAGTAAGTAAACTATGATTAGCTCGTTTTGGAGTTTTTGGGTCCAGGCGATTGTTATCGGATCCATGATTGGCTGTGCCCTACTGCTATTTTT
>JARGOI010000130.1 GCA_029212275.1 Thalassolituus sp. | reverse complement strand
ACCCAATGTCCCAGTCGGGGACATTCAACCTACCTGAATCGCAGCTCGACCGTTTCATGATGCGTCTACACTTGGGATATCCAACTCCTAAGGCAGAGCGTGCTTTGTTTGAGGGTGACAATCAGCGTCACATGTTGGCTAAGATAGTACCGGCAATGACGGTTTCCCAGCTAAAAGTACTGCGCCAGCGCGTCGGCCAAGTAAAAGCGTCGCCCGCGATACTGGATTATTTGCAGCGAATATTGGCATTTACCCGCGAAGACGGCGGTTTTGCCTACGGTCTTTCTCCCCGTGGAGGGCTTTCACTACTTCGTGCCGCACGAAGCTGGGCGCTGGTGAATGGTCGCGATTATTTGCTTCCAGAAGATATCCAGCAGGTATTAGCAACAGTGGTCAATCATCGTTTAGGTGACAGTCATCACGCCAGCGCTGCCGATCATATTCTGAATCGAGTTCAGGTTTTGGCGTGACGGAACGTACACAAAAAGGCAGGCTTAAATCTAGAGGCATCAGAGAAGTCTATCTTGATGCCATTAGAACACGCTGGCAACGCTGGTTGAATCGTCGGATTCCACCAGCAACTAGCATCTCATTGTCACATCGATCTATTTTTATTTTGCCGTCTAAAGCGGGCGGTATCTTTCTTTTATTGTTAATCGTGATGTTGATCACGGCGATTAATTATCAGAATAATTTAATTTACGCTTTGGTGTTTTGGCTGTTCAGTATGTCTATGGGCAGTACATTATTAGCGTTTAAAAACATTGCCGGTTTGACTTTGTCTGCGCTGCCTGTCAATGCGGGTTTCGTTGGCGATGAACTGCAACTTACGTTGCGTGTTGATAACGCAAAATCAAATTGGAGTGCAGGCTTACAGCTGTATTATCCAGGGAATGAAGCCCGCACAGTATCATTATCCCCCGGTCAGTCACAGGTCATTCAATTGCCCTACCTAGCGCAAACACGGGGTGTTTTTCCTAATCAACGGTTGCGTATTGAAAGTCGTTTCCCTTTTGGTTTATTTACAGTTTGGAGCTGGGTGGCGTTAGAGTATTCGATCATCGTTTACCCAAAAGTTATCGAATCACCGCTGATTTTGAGTCACAAAAGTGACGATGACACCTCAGAAAATGATAACTCATTTGCACACACCACCGTGGTGGATGATGAGTTTTTTGGTTTCAGAAACTATCGTCCTGGCGACAGTCTCAAGCGAATTGCTTGGAAACCCAGTGCCCGAACAGATCGTTTACAGGTGCAAGAAGAAGAACCGATGCAGCCAATTACTTGTTGGTTGCGTTGGGAATCTTTGGCGGGGATAGATAAAGAACAACGTTTATCTCAACTCACTGCTTGGGTACTGATACTCAATCAGCGTGGCTGGCGCTTTGGCTTATCGCTTCCTAATAGTCGTGTTGAAATAGGTGACGGCGATGAGCACCGACGTCGCTGTTTGGAGGCATTAGCGTTATGCCCTTAGTCAGAAAAAGCCTCTTACTGCTGATCGCTGGTGTGCTGTCGGCGCTGGTTTTGCACCATACCTATTTGCCTTTAGGATTTTATGGTTTGGCTGCGCTCACTATTGGCTATCGGTTAACCATCTTTGCGGGCTGGATGTCGTTTCCGCGTTGGCCGATCAAAGCAACAGCAGTGTTGCTGGCACCAGCAATGGTCTATTTCTCTTTTAATGGTACCGTTTCTTTAGAAGGTACATCGGCATTTTTGGTGGCCGCCGGTTTGCTTAAGGTCTTAGAAGTATCTGATCGACGTGGTGGTGTCGTACTTATCTGGGTCATTTTTTTTCTACAAGCCAGCGGTTTTTTGTTCGATCAATCTTTTTACGCTGCTTTAAATGGCGTTGTTTCACTGTGGTTGGCCACGGCTGCGATGGTGAGTTTACAAGCATCCACGACACGCGGTTTGCCAGCCAATATTCCGGTGCTGCGCACAACTAATTCACTGATGTTGTGGGCACTGCCATTTATGCTGTTACTGTATTTTGTGTTCCCAAGAGTTGGGCCATTATGGAGTGTGGCAGTGCAGGCTAATTCGGCCACGACTGGTTTGAGTTCACGCATGTCCCCAGGTGACATTGCTAGCCTGTCGCAGTCGGATGAAACCGCATTTAGGGTAACCTTTGACGGTGTTAAACCGCCACAAAGTCAACTTTATTGGAGTGCGATGATTCTCGCTAATTACGATGGTCGTGCTTGGGAAGTTGCTGAAAATGACGATAAAACAATCAATTGGTGGCTGCCTTCTCGCAAGCAGGTTGCTGCTCAAAATGATGACTCGTTCTATCGCTATGACATAATGATGGCACCCACCGGGCAGCAATATTTATTTGCATTGTCTGAGGTTGTCGCAGTGGATGCACCAGCAACCAATACGCTTGGATTAACAGAAGAGGGCGTATTACTAAGCAAAACGCCCATCTTTCAAAGCATTGGTTATGGTGTTGCCTCGGCAACTGTTGCGACGTCGCTTAGCAATCTTTCACAGCCGCTCAGCTCCTCAACGCAAAACAACTTTTCTTCACGTGATCAATTTTTGCAGTTGCCACGCTTTGGTAATCCGCAAGCGCGTGCTTTGGGGGAACAACTGCAGCAAGAAACCAACAGCGTGTCGGCGTTTGCCCGCAGCTTTATGGATCTGATTCGCAATCAAAACTTTGTTTATACACTGACACCGCCGGTGTATGGCGATAATGACATCGATGCGTTTTTGTTCGAGCAGCGCAGAGGGTTTTGTGCACATTATGCTTCTGCCTTGGCATTCACTGCGCGCGCATCAGGCATTCCTGCGCGAGTGATTGGCGGCTATCAAGGAGGTGAGTGGCATCCAGATGGATTTTTGATTGTGCGTCAGTACGATGCTCATGCTTGGGTAGAGCTTTGGGAGAATGGGCAATGGCAACGTTTTGATCCTACCGCAGCGGTCGCCCCCGATAGAATCGAATTCGGTTTGCAACGCGCCTTAGAGCAAGAAGGTTCTTTTTTACGAGAGCGCTTGCTGTCTGCGCAACGAATGCGTCAGGTGAGTTGGTTTAATAAGGTGATGCTGCAAGTAGAAAGCCTAGATTATTACTGGACCCGTTTCGTCTTAGGCTATAAAGGGAATACCCAGCGTAATTTTTTAAAGCGTTGGCTGGGCGCGGACCAATTTGCTGATGGTTTAATTTACATCGCCTATGCTTTGGTGCTGAGCTTTTTATTCACCGCGGCTTGGTTGTGGAGACAGCAACGTTTAAATCGGCCTAGTGCGCTGATTCGAGCTTGGCAACATTTACAACAAGTCGCCGCAGAGGGCGGTGTCGACAGCAAACATGGCACAGCGCCAACAGCCCTGCTGACCGATATTAAGACAAACTATCCTGTGTTAAATGCCCAGTGTGAGGTCGCCCAAAAGGCCTTCGAAGAGCATCTTTATCGAGATGTCAGTAGCGAGAAAAAAACCACCAGAGAGCTCGCGTTGGTAAAACAACTCAAGGCTTTGTCGAGTCGAATTCGAGCGTTGTCAAAACTGCGTAACCGATAAAAAAAATAATGCTTTTGAATACTCAATAGTGCTTTTTCTTGGCTCCCTGTGCTATCTACTCTTTCGTGTTAATTTCTGGCGATACAGTTTTAGGCCAAGCACAAAAGCATCCGCTGCCAGCGATGTTCAAAAATGGTCCGTAGTCAGATTCTCCGGCGGCTGATTGTTGTAATCTGCTGACCATACTGACAAATATATTTTCTTCGCTGAGTGTACATAAGGCACCAAAGCCGTATGCGCCAAAATAGGCAAGTTCGTGTTTATTGCTAAAGACAGCTAAGGACGGGCTGGAGGAAATGGGAAGATTAACCGAATCTCGCACGACAACGGCTCGAGGATTGCGCTGTTGGATGGTGGTTATGCTACTGCTGTCCGTGTCAAAAGGTACGACAATAACCCAGCGCAGTGTCTCGGCGTTGAACGTTTTTAATACTTCATCAAGGTGTCGTTTACTAACGGCATTGCAAAAGCAATCCGGATTGTAGAAATGCATCAGAGTAACGCGATTGTCTAGGCTGCCGGTTTTTATCAGTTCTGCATCGTTATTCAAAAAATTTTCAAGCTGAGATGTTACTTGCTCAATATCGCGCATTTGATATGGCGCATCCATTGGCACAAAAGGATGAATTTTATTCAACTTCATCCACGTTAGTCCCCCTAAAGAAGCGCCTATCCAAACGATAACCAAAGCAATGATCCAGGTATTTTTGTTCACAAAATGATCTCAAAGACTGTTCAAATAGAATAACCGCGTTATGATACCATCTAATACAGTTTTGTATTGCTAGGGGTATGAATCGTCTTGTCTGAAATAGCTGCTCGACTGATCGCAATTACACCTGCAGAAATGGCAGCGGTAGTGACACAACACCCCAACGTAATTATTGATGTTTGGGGTGAAAATTGTGCTCCATGCAAAGCTCTGCGTGGCTTGTTGCTTAATGATGCGATACCCGAATTGCTGGTGTATGAATGCTTTTCTTTAAAAGCGGACAATCACACAGACTGGGTCAAAATGCATCATATTCGCCAACTCCCTACCTTATTTTTGTATCAAGATGGGGAGTTGGTCAATCGCCAATCGGGCATCATCAGTGCCGGGCAGTTGCAATTATTCTTAAATCAAAACCGCGATACTCGAGACGATTTGCGTCTATTTTTAGAGTCTGAGTTAGCCGCAGGTAAGCTAGATAATGTCGAGCAAGCTTTAGCCGCGATGAACGAGCGAGAACGTCGTCATCCTGAATTTGCTCGCATTCAATCTCATCTACATTTATTGAATACCCCATTACCTCATCCGGACAACGAATTGGTGTCTCGCGTTATGCAAGCTTTACGCGAAGCCGATTGGGCTTGGCTGGCCAATACGCTTGCCGATGTTATTGCGACTCAAGCCAAGCAAGCCGATGCGCTTCTTCATAAAGACGTAGCAGAATCTCTGCACGATACAAAACACTGGTTTATTGCCATGATCAATGCCATGCCTGATCGAAGCAAAGCGCAGCAATGGCGTCGTTGGTTGAGTTCGTTTTCCAATATGGAATAAGTTATACCGTTATCTTTTTATTCTTCAGTTTCTTTTGTTTCATGGGTTGTAACGGAATTTCTGCCATCAGGGCAGGTCGTACTCGTCTTACGAAGTGAATAATTCTCGCTCAGTTGGTAATTCTCGCTTAATAATTTTTTCCTGAAAAATATTTTTTGGGTCAAAGCTTCGGTTGAGAATCACTTATTTAAAAACTTCCAACAAAAGAATTTACAGATAGGACATAGAATGGACAAAAGAAGGTTAGGTAAGTCAGGACCGCTGGTCACGAAAATTTGTTTAGGTACCATGACTTGGGGTGAGCAAAACACCGAAGCAGAAGCTCATCGCCAACTCGACATTGCCTTAGACCACGGGGTCAATTTTATTGATACTGCCGAAATGTACCCTGTCCCTCCTAAGGCCGAAACACAAGGGCGCACCGAATCTTATTTGGGTTCGTGGTTAGCTAAATCGAATAAGCGTAACGATTTGATCATCGCTTCGAAGGTCGTGGGACCCGGTGATTGGATTGATTATATTCGTAATGGCCCGCAACTGACTGAAGATCATATTCAACAGGCCTTAGCAGACAGTTTAGAGCGTTTGCAGACTGACTATCTCGATCTGTATCAGATCCATTGGCCCGCTCGTCCTACTAACTTCTTTGGTAAGTTGGGGTACGAACATCAAGATGATGAGACGACACCATTGCGCGAGACGTTATTGGCGCTTAAAAACCATTTAGACAGTGGCAGAATACGTCATTACGGTCTCTCTAACGAGACGCCTTGGGGCACGATGACAGCGATTGCCGAAGCCGATAAGCTTGGGATGCCGCGCCCTGTGAGTGTTCAAAACCCATACAATTTGCTCAATCGTAGCTACGAAATAGGCATGTCCGAAATTTCCTACCGCGAACACTGTGGCTTGTTGGCGTATTCACCATTAGCGTTTGGTGTTCTCAGTGGTAAATATCTCAACGGACAAAAACCCGAAAAAGCACGCATTACCCTTTACGAGCGTTTTAGCCGTTACAAAGGCGAATTGGCAGAGCGTGCGGTTGCTCAGTATGTCGAACTTGCCAACGATTTGGGTTTAACTCCAACGGCATTGGCGTTAGCGTTTGTCTCGCAGCAAGGGTTTTTAACCTCCAACATTATTGGCGCAACCACTGAGCAACAACTGCTTGAAAACTTGGCCACGGCAGACTTGGTACTGACTCAAGAAACCATCGAGCGAATTAACGCTATTCATCAAAGCATTCCTAACCCTTGTCCTTAGTTTTCTTCATAAAAACAACAATTTATAATGCTATATTAATGTTAAATATTAAAAAATTAATATTCAGAGAGCCCTAAATGAATTCAACGTCTAACCGCCAACAAGCTTTGTTTGGTCGTTTCAGTGCCGATTTACCAAGCGGGACATTAGAGTGGATTGGCGTGCGACCAGCTCGTCGTGAACCTGTGGTCTCTGTCTCTTCGACGGGGGCCGTTGCTGGCCAAGGTTTGTTGGGGGATCGTCGCATGGAAGGGACGCCTGGATCGAGTCGGCAAATGACATTGATCGCTGCTGAACACATTGATGTGGTGGCTAAATTGTTGCACCGAGATGCCATTAATCCTGCGTTGCTGCGTCGTAACTTGGTGGTCAGTGGCATTAATCTGTATGCCCTTAGACACCAGCAATTTCGGATTGGCGAAGCGGTATTTTTAGCAACGGCACAATGCCATCCTTGCTCCC
>JARGOI010000129.1 GCA_029212275.1 Thalassolituus sp. | reverse complement strand
CAAGATCGTCTACTATCAAGATTTGTTTGCCACGCAGGCTTGCTTCGAGAGTCATGGTTGCCTCTATTTCTTTATTTATTGAGTGTAGCAGAGCCTTGACAAAGCGCTGAAAATGCAGAGAACACCTATTTAGAGATGCTCTGGACTTGCGCTTGACGATGGAAGACGTACACTGCCCGAAGCGTTTAAATCAGGTGTTTGTGTGAAAAATTTCTTAGGTTATGTGGTCATTGGCATGGTGCGTTTGATGTCACTTGCCTCGTTGGCAGGCGCGCAACGCTTAGGAAGATTCATGGGCTGGTTGTTATGGTTGCGACGTACACGCTCGCGTGAAGTTGCTCGCATCAACCTGTCGTTATGCTATCCCGAGCTTAGCAGAGAGGAGCGCAATGACATGGTCAAAGAAACCTTATTGCAAAATGGCATGACTGGTGCAGAAATGGGTCCCATGTGGGGATATTCTCAACAGCATTTATTCGGTTTGATCCACAAGGTTCATAACGAACATTGGCTGGATGAAGCACTTGCAAAAGATTCTGGCACTTTGATCATGGTGCCGCACTTGGGTAACTGGGAAATCATCAGCACCTACGCCGCCAAGAAGTGCAACGTCACCGCCATGTATCGTCCGGCAAAAATGACATCGTTTAATAACTGGATGGTCAAACGTCGTGAAGCAGTTGGGGCTAGAATGGTGCCGACCACCGGCAATGGCGTCAGGACGTTATTTTCAATTTTAAAGGAAGGCGGTGTGGTCGGCTTTTTACCCGACCAAGAACCTAAGCGACAGTATGGGGTGATGGCACCCTTTATGGGAGTGGAGACTCTTACCGCAGATTTGCCTCACCAGATGATTAAAGAAAGTGGTTGCACTGTGGTGTATGCCTTTGCCAAACGTTTGCCGAACGCCAAGGGATTTGATATCCATATTATCAAACCCTCAGACACACAATATTCAGACGATCCCGTGGTGGCTGCTGCGGCGCTTAATGAAACCGTGGCTAAATGCATTGAACAGTGTCCGGCGCAGTATCAGTGGACCTACAAACGCTTTAAACGTCGTCCCGAAGGCGAAGATAATCCATACATCGCAGCCAAAGTGCCATAAAGCAGCCGATCCATCCAAAACCATTAAACTGACGTTAGGCTCTATTTTAAATAACCAACAAATATGACAGGCGACGTTATTCTTTAATATCTTTATTTTTCTGTTGGATAAGATGACGAATGGTCGTCATCTGTCGACCAAATTCTCGGCAACCGGAACAGATTAAAGTATGAAAATGCAACGCCGTTTTTTCGCTGAGATCTAAACCACGATCTTGTTGTTCTGAGAGTAAACGAGTCGCCTCATTACAATTCATCATGTCACGCCTCCTTTAATAAACGCTAGGATTCTCTGCGAACCAACTGGTGGCTAAGCAGGCGCGCAAACGCAACCTAGCCCGATGCAACAATACGTGTAAGTTCGACGTAGACAATGCTAATGATTCACAAATCTCCCCAGCCTCCAACTCCACGAACTCACGCATCATAAATACTCGCGCTTGATCGCCGGGTAGATCGTTAAGACAGGCATCAAACACACGCCAAAACTGTTCGTTGTCAGTCAGTTGTTCCGTGTCTCCCCAACGTCGTGGTTTAGTTTTCGAACGCCAATGATCTTTGTCGTTAAACCATTGGTCGTCGGATGACTCACATTTCTTACAGTCGTTTTCGGTGTCAGCTTGATATAACGGGTCGCGATAACGTTTACGTAAGGAATCCGCAATTTTGTTTTTTAAAATCGCAAACACCCAAGTTTTAAAACTGGCTTCACTTTTGAAAGATTGCGCGTTACGCAAAGCACCTACCATGGCTTCTTGCACAGCATCGGCGGCAGCCTCATCGTCACTCAGCTGCAAACGTGCAAAGCGTAACATGTCATCATGGAGTTGTTGATATTGCGCGTCGGACAATCCACCGATAGGCATGAGTATTAGCGCAATAAAAGCAAGGGAATCACGCTGTGGCTGAGCATATTGCGTGTATGAGATCCCAAAAAGAATTGACGAATACGTGAGTGGCCGTAAGCACCCATGACCATTAAGTCGATGTCATTTTCTCGCTGATAATGCTTTAAGGTTTTTAATACATCACCTTGCGTATGCGAGGTAATCACCTCAATGCCTTTCTTAGCGAGAGTGTCAGCGGCTTCTTGTAATTTGCGACGGTGCTCTTCGTCATCGTGGTTCACCATCACTAAATGACAAGTCGCATCTGTTAACAAAGGGCTATGAGAATACGACTGCATTGCTCGTTCGGCGGCGTCACTGCCATCATATGCCACCATAAACTGACGCGGTGCGCTAAAGCTGCCCGTCGTCACTAACACAGGGCAAGAGACTGAACGTAAGATGGTTTCTATCTGACTGCCCAAGGAAGACATGGCCACGTCTTTGTGCCCCGCTCCTTGGCGTCCCAGCACCAAAACGCGTGTTGCACTTTCGAGGGTCAGCACTTCATCACTTAGGCGACCATGGCGTTGTAAGGTTTCTACCTCAGATACGCCATCGCTGATTATTCGCGCACGCGCTTCTTCGAGTAGCAAACGACCATGTTCTAAAGCCAAGCGTGCTCGTTCTGCATCCAAATGAGTCAATTGCTTGAGCAAATGCTCGCGACTGCCTAAACCAATGTTACCTGACATGTCCGTTTCCACCTGTGGATTTTTTTCCAACACATGGAGTAAAGTAACAGGGGTTTTCAGCTTATGGCTCACCCAAGACGCAGCATCACACACCGCTGAGGATTCTAGTGATCCATCAATACATGCAGTAATTTGGCTCATTGTTATTATCCCTTAATGACCGCTTAATAATTTTTCGACTTCTTCGGGTTTATCGTGCACTCCAAATCGGTCGACAATGGTCGCGCTGGCTTCGTTTAATCCAATCAAATCCACCTCCGAACCTTCACGCCTAAATTTAATCACAACTTTATCTAACGCCGAGACCGAGGTGATATCCCAAAAATGCGCATGGGTTAAATCAATCGTAACCCGTGTCACTGCTTCACGGAAATCAAAAGAATTAGCGAAGGCATCGGATGACGCAAAAAACACCTGCCCCTTCACATGATACGTGCGCTGACCCGGCTCTTGTTGATCATTTTTAACCACCATATAACGGCCGATTTTATTGGCAAAAAACATGGAGGCCAACAACACCCCAACAAACACACCCAAGGCCAAATTGTGCGTCGCTACGACCACTGTGACCGTTGCCAACATCACAATATTGGTCGAGATGGGATGCTTTTTAAGATTAACAATGGAATCCCATGAGAAGGTACCAATCGACACCATAATCATCACCGCGACAAGCGCTGCCATCGGAATCTGGCCAATCAAATCATCAAGAAAAACCACCATAATTAGCAAAAAAAGGCCGGCGATAAAGGTCGACAAACGCCCACGACCACCCGATTTAACGTTGATAATCGACTGACCAATCATGGCGCAACCGGCCATACCACCAAGTAATGAAGAGCCAATATTCGCAACCCCTTGCCCTTTACACTCGCGATTTTTATCACTGCTGGTATCCGTTAACTCATCTACAATAGTTGCGGTCATCATCGACTCAAGCAACCCCACCGCTGCAAGCGCCGCCGAGTAAGGCAAAATAATCCACAAAGTTTCTAGCGTTAGTGGTACATCCGGCCACAAGAAAATAGGTAAGGTATCTGGCAGTTCACCCATATCGGCAACGGTGCGTACGTCGATACCAAAGTACATCGCCACGGCAGTAATGGTGACAATACAAACCAATGGCGAAGGTAACCAACTGCCTATTTTCGGTATATATGGAAATAAATAAATGATCCCCAAACCTGCGACGGTCATAGCGTACACGTGCCAGGTTACATTGGTTAGCTCGGGTAGTTGTGCCATAAAAATCAAAATCGCCAATGCATTCACAAACCCCGTCACGACGGACTTAGACACAAAGCGCATTAAATCGCCGAGCTTTAGATACCCCGCAAATATTTGCAGCACCCCTGTCAGTAGCGACGCGGCTAACAGATATTCGAGGCCATGCTCTTTTACCAAGGTCACCATCAGCAATGCCATCGCGCCTGTTGCCGCAGAGATCATTCCGGGGCGACCACCCACAAAAGAAATGATCACCGCAATACAAAACGAAGCATACAAGCCGACCTTAGGGTCAACACCGGCAATAATAGAAAAGGCGATGGCCTCGGGAATCAATGCCAACGCCACAACCGTGCCCGCCAACATGTCGCCGCGAATGTTTGATAACCAGTCGCGCTTTATAGAATTCAGCATGCTTTGCTCACTTAATAGAATTACGTAGCCCAAGAAAACACAGGGCAGAAGGCTTGGCATTATACGGGGGTGAGATGATAGGGCAACCTAAGCCATGGACTGAACGAAAGATGGTTCTAATTTAGGGCGTATATGGGCAATGGGGAGAAATGTTATCAATATATTATTTTTCATCAGTATTTCAGAAAGATTTTGAATGCTCGCTGCGGCAGTCGTATCGCTATCCACAAACAGTCACCCTAACACTCATCATTAAGGTGATTGGTTTTCTTTCACGTCGTCCAAGCTAGAGCATCGCATTAAAATTAAATTAACGTCGTAACTTTCAATTCTTAAATACTGTGTTCTGGCCGCGATAACCGAACGATAGAAAATCATCAAAGCGGGTAATTTCGTCCGTGTTTTTATTTTCATTAATCACCTGAAAACGATAACGAGAACCGACATTTTTATCATCTCTACCAAGCTCGCCATTGGTCAGTCTCATAGCAATATCATTCAGCAGGATCCACTCTTTATCTGCTTCACCATCAAGCCATCAGTACACTATCCCACTGGAGGATTCACCACACAGAATTTGAAATGGCCAAATATTACGGCGCACAACTACCGCGAAGCGTTTGGGTAGCACAGGGATTTCAATAACTGCCAATTTGTGTGGTGATCTTTGTGCTACCTTACTGACTGCCATATTTATAGATAAAACAATAGGACTATATACTAAAGCATAGTAATCTCATGATTTATCTTAAAGCAGTATATAGGAAGATAACATGGGATTAGAAAGCCTAAACAACATGCTGAATGAGCTATCCAATTTCATCAGCTCAGCTTTGTCGAACGTGCAAACTTACTATCAATTGATTACTATTGTGGCAATCTATTTGATTGCTTTTACAGTATCTTTTGGCATTCGAAATAATATTCGTGCATTAAAAAACGAACCTACTGATAGTTCACACCCAGTAAGAAGGTTCCTTTTTCGCATAGGAGGCATACTTACTCCATTCTTTGCTATTATTGCATTAAAAATAGCATCCGAAATCACAAATAATTTTGATATGAAATTTTGGCTGCTAGATATAACGCTAGCCATCTCCGTTTTATTATTTTTCAACTCCATCATCTCAGCTTTTGTGGCAAACCAACTTGCAGCTCAGTTATTTCGATGGATCGGCTTACCGATCATATTTTTGCAAGTGACCGGGCTGTTACCATCTTTTATCACCATACTTGAAAGTATTTCAATTAATGTTGGCAACGTCAACATCTCCGCCTATGGTTTCTTCCGAGTCTTAATATTTGGTTCATTTTTATTCTGGTTAGGGCGTGTTTCAAATCAATTTGGCAAGACCATCATTCAGAAGCAAGCCGCTTTAGATGTTCCGACCAAAGAAGTTTTTTCTAAGTTATTTGAAGTCGCACTTTTCTGCATCATCGTGTTGCTGCTACTGAATGTTATGGGTATAAATCTTACCACTTTAGCAGTGTTTGGTGGTGCGTTAGGTGTGGGTATTGGTCTTGGTTTGCAGTCCATTGCTTCCAACTTTATCTCAGGCATTATCATTTTATTAGACAGATCACTGACTGTTGGTGACTACGTAGAACTGGATAATGGACAAAAGGGATTCGTACGCGAATTTAGAATGCGCTATGCCGTTTTAGAAACCTATGATGGCAAAGATATTCTCGTACCCAACGAAATGTTTATTTCTAATTTACTGATCAACTGGTCTCACAAAGATCCAAAACAACGCTATCGAGTAGACTTTAGCGTCCCTTATGCGACCGATATTCGCAGCATGGTAGAGTACGTCAAAGAAGCTGTCGCTAAGCATCCACAAGTGATCGCTGGAGAAGAGATTCCCATTGAAGAACGTCCCGATTGCGAGATAGATAGCTTTGGTGATTCCGGCGTCAATATGTTTGTTGAGTTCTGGATTGATGGTATTGACGATGGCAAAAATCGTGTGGGTGGCGATTTACTCTTAATCATCTTCGAAACTCTTAGAGAAAATGGCGTAGAAATGCCATTCCCTCAGCGCGAAGTCACCATCTTAAATGCCAAAGAAATGGCTAAATAAAAAAATTAAGTTCTACAAGCAAGCACTATTCGCTCAGCAGGCACACGCAGCTGAGCGATTAGGTATTTTTTAAATTGTTCATCATACGGCTGATCTTCTAAGGCTTTTTGCATACACAACAGCCATGCCGCGGACTCGCTACGTCCAATGTTTAAATGCATATGCGCTCTTGGAAGAGCAATGCTACCGAAGTTTTCTGAATAGAGTTTTGGGCCTCCCAACCAGCCAGATAAAAAATACGCTAACTTCTTTACCGACAAATCAAGATCAGATTTATGCATACTTCTAATTACAGTGGCCTCAGGCAAAGAATCCATATAATAATAAAAAGAAGTAGCAAGTTTTGTCAGACCTGATATCCCACCGGCAGCCTGATAAGAACCATCTGCAACGCCGTA
>JARGOI010000128.1 GCA_029212275.1 Thalassolituus sp. | reverse complement strand
GGTGCTGCACCTAACAAATTTATCGCAAAAGTCGCCAGTGATTGGCATAAACCTAATGGTCAAATGATTGTGCCGCCGGAGCAGGTCGATGAGTTTGTAAAGGCGTTACCAGTGAAAAAGATTCACGGAGTCGGGCCGGCCTTACAAAAGCGTTTACAGGTCGTTGGTATTGAAACCTGTGGAGATGCTAGAGCTTGGGAGCTAAACGAACTGGTACGGCGCTTTGGACGCTCTGGCGTGCATTTATATCAGCGTTGCCGTGGCATTGATGAGCGGCCTATCACCTTGCATCGTGAGCGCAAGTCCATCAGCGTTGAGCATACTTACGCCCAAGATCTACAAGGCATACAGCAATGTATTCAGGAACTTCCATCCTTGGTGCAGCAGTGGCGCCAGAGGGTCGCCAGAACGGAGTGGACGCCAGAAGCATTAGCGCCTTTTGTTAAACTAAAATTTTCTGATTTTTCACAGACAACGCTGTCTGACATAAGAGAGCAAGCGAGTAAAGAGGGATTTGAAAGGTTATTATTACAAGCGTTGCAACGTTCCGATAAACCCGTCAGGTTGATTGGTTTAGGTGGGCGTTTTCCACAAGGAAGTGAACGACAATTAGCGCTATTTTAAATGCTGGATATTTTTATAAATCTTATGTTTTTAATAGTGGTAATATTTTTCAACGTTAAATTGTTTTTTCCACGAAGGAATGCATTAAGCCATTCGGGTACAAGACGATTGAACAAGCACTGATCGCCAGGCCAAGAATGGCTCCAACAATAACATCGGTAGGGTAATGCATTCCCAAGACAATTCTAGATAACCCAACAAGCGCTGCAAAAGGAATCACAAGCCACATTAACGGCGGGTAAAACCAGCTGAATAACAAGGCAAAGTTGACAGCGTTCATGGTATGTCCGGATGGAAAACTGTATTTATCCAAGGGTGCGGTGTGGGCATGAATATCTGGAAATGAAATAAAAGGACGTTGGCGCACCAAACGATTTTTTAATTGCGAATAAATACCAAGGCAAATAAGCCCTGTGATAGTGATATGCACTAAAGCATACACACCCTCGATTCCCAAAATAAACGGCAGCGCAAGCGCAAGTGTGTACCAAAAAACACCATCACCAAGGCGACTGATGGCTTTGAAAAACACACATATTTCGCGACGATGTCCCATACGATTAAGACGTTGGCAAACATTGAGTTCAAAATGATCCACTTTTTTAAACAAAACAATGGCTCGCTGTTGGCGGTGCTTTAAAATATCCATAATTTAGATCCCCCTCTGAGCAAACTTTTTTTGCTTTTGTGTGGTTGGATTATTTGAATTAGGCTGGCTGTTTTTTAATTTTTTGTGAATGGCTTTTGAATGAGTAGTGTTTGAGTTGATTGATTTTGAATAATCAATCGTTTGTGCATCGGTCAAATGTTGAATAAATTCTTCGATAATGCGCGCCCAAGAGATCGTTAGTGCAATTTGACGGCCCGCTTGGCGGATATGACGCAGTAAATTAGGTCGGTCTAATAACGCTAAAGCGGAGCGAATGTAGGCGTTCTCATCTCCAAACTCACTGAGCATTGCGCTGACTTCATGTTTTGTGTGTTCTTGCGCGGCGGCATAATCAAAGCTCACTAAGGCCAAACCGCTGGCCAGTGCTTCTGTTACGACATTGCCAAACGTATCCGTCAGACTCGGGAACAAGAATATGTCACCACTGGCGTAATGTTCCGCCAGTGCTATTCCGCGCTGCATACCAGCCCAAATAACCTCAGGATGTGCAGCTTGTATTCCTTCTCTGGCTGGACCATCACCGACTAATACCAATTTAATACGCGGGTCTTGTTGGCGCAGCGACTGATAGGTTTTTAGTGCCAGTTGCAGATTCTTTTCTGCGGCAATTCTACCAACGTAGATTAATACCAAGTCTTGATCAGTTACCCCCCATTGACGACGTAATTCTTCTTTGCGTCGGGCTGGAGAAAATAATTCACTGTCTACTCCTCGTGCCATCACATGAACACGTTCGAATAGATGTTGTGTTAATTCATTCGCCTGATTAATGGTCGGTACTAAGGTCGCTGCGGTTCGATTATGAAACCAACGTAAATAGCGGTAGCCTAAATTTTCTAACAAGCCTAAATGGTAATGCTTACCATATTGATGAAAATTCGTATGAAAACCACTGACCACAGGGACGTTTAGTCGACGCGCCGCAGAACAAGCTGCCAAACCAAGCGGGCCTTCGGTGGCAACATAAATGGCTTGTGGGGCAAATTCCGTTAACGCTGATGATATGCGTGAACGCATTGGCAAACCGAAACTTAACTCTTTATATCCTGGTAATGGCAACCCTGGAACAGTGATCGTGTGCTCATCAATGTGTTGTTTATCTTGATCAGTACCTTGCTGGTGAGGACGAATAATCAACACCTCAATACCGCAATTTTTTAGTCCATTTACGAGCTGCAGTAGAGTGTGAGCTACGCCGTTAATTTCGGGGGCATAGGTCTCGGTGATGATAGCGACGCGCTTAAGATGTTCTGTCATGAGATCACACACTATGAATGATTATTCAATAGCATGCGCAATAGATATGACAGTGATATGACAATGCAAAAATCTAATCAATTAGTCTTTAGCAAATGATGAGGATTTTTGAGCGTTGAAAAGAAATACATTCTGAGGCGTCTTTAAATGATAAATACTGAAAGTCCTCGTCAGATAACTATTTAACAAGACTCTTATCGAACTGTTAAATATTCAAAAAGTCATTCTCGCCGCTAAAGGTTAATGAGCGGCGGAATCTTCACGATAGTAAGACGGTGCGTTATTGGTCCAGCGTCTAAACGCTTTGCGAAAGTTAGAAGGATCACTGTAACCGACCAATGCAGCAATTTCTTCGATGGGAAGGTTTGAATTACGCAGGTACTCGATCGACATCTCCTTGCGCACTTCATCCAATATCCGCTGATAAGACGTACCGACGTCTTGTAAGCTGCGCGATAAAGTACGTGTGGATGTTGCCAGTTGGCTAGCAACTTCCTCAACAGGAGGGAAGTAGCCTGGGTTCAATAATAAAATACGGCGTACTTTGGCAATGATGCCTTCTTTAGGTCCCATGCGCGCGAGGATTTCTTCGCATTGATTTTCTGCCATGGCAGCGGTCGCGATGTCCGCCATAACCAAAGGCAAATCGAGCATGTCGTCGTGTACAATAAATTCGGTACGGGGTTGATCAAATAATACCGGACATTTAAATAGACTTTTGTAGTTTTGAATGTAATTTGGTTCTGGGTGGTTCAAATGCACCGCAATGGGTTGAGAATCCACTTGGCCAGTTAAAAAATGTGCCAGGGTTATAAATGCAGACACAAAGACATCACAAAATAAGCGATAGATGGGCTCAAAGGGGATGTGACTGGTCAAACGAATGGCTTTGATGCCAGGTTCGATCTCAACAATATCAAATGTAAAGGCGGGATCAACCAAGGTGTGGTAACGCATTCCTAAGTTCAACGCACTGCGTAAATCTGCGCAGCTCAATATGGCATATCCTAACATGCCAAATTGATTAATATTGATGGCAGCGCCTAGGTCTAACCCCGAACTCTCGTCGGGATAATGCTCTATTAGGTTTTTTGCTAGAAAGAGTAACTGTTGATAAGTTAAACGTGCAGAAGGATCAGAAAAGGATTCAACCGAAATATTAGTATCTTTTAGGAGATCTGCTTCACTAATGCCTGCTTCTTTCCCTACTTTGAGAATTGTCGCAGGAATATTCACAGGTACTAAAGGATCATTAAGACTCCAAGTGCCTCTTATCATCTGACTACCATCGCTGATTAATTGAACTGGTTTTATTGTTTTTTCTTTACTCGATAATCTACCTTACCTCAAAAGGGTTAAATCACGCCAGTGTATCGTGCGTTTTAATTGTGCAAGAAGACAATATGGTGAGTGTCGTGGTAAGTGAACACTTACTATATGTTGATTGAATACCTTCACTCTAACATGAACTTAGTTTATCTAATCTCTAGAAGTGGGCGAATTGCAATATTTGACACGGCAGCCGAAGTCGTTGCTTTTGAGTATCCGCTGACTGCTATAATTGCGCTTTTAGGAGGAAACCATGGCAAACGTTTATATTCCGATTGGTACTGTGTCAGGCACCGCAACAGCGGTCGCTGAGGCCTTAGCTACAGTGCTGGCAGAATCAGGCCACAGTGCCGTGTTGGATAGCTCAGCTTCGGTTGAAAAAATGCAATCTGACCAATTTGATGCGATTTTGGTAGTAACTTCGACCACTGGGCAGGGGGATATCCCAAGTAACTTAATTCCGTTTTACGCTCAACTGGAAGATCTGTTTCCGCTGCAAAATGGGCGACCCTTTGGCGTAATTAGTTTAGGAGACAGTTCGTACGATCAAACCTTTTGCAATGCCGGTGCTTTAATGGAAGAAAAGTTGTATGAATTGCAAGGCGTTGCGCCCGTTCCCCGCGTCACTATCGATGCAACAGAAACACAAACGCCTGACGTAGATGCGATTTTTTGGTTACGAGAGTGGATGCCAAAGGCACTTTCCTGAATATCGTTTGGAATTTGTCGTTTCACGTAATGAACGAGTTCAGCTGCTCGTATATGAGTCCTGTATTAGTTTATGCAGTGTATTAGTTGAGGATATTTTGTTTCATCGTGCTGAGATGCTGGTACGAAGAGGCTAAGTTTTGAAATAAAGTATTTAAGTGACCTAATTGCTGACGTTGTTTATAAGGGGCGGCGCCGTTCTGTGCGCTCTGATGGGCTTCGGCGATGACCGCTAAGGCGTCTATTGATGCCATCTCAGACTGAAAACCCGATGCCGCATCTGCTGTACTATTTTGAGGATCTGCAGCGTTAAGGGTAGGGCGGTTTGTTGCGTGCGCTTGATGCAATACTGACATCGCCTCAACATTTTCCAAGGCTAGCAATCCGTATTGTTGCAATCGATTTTGTAATGACGAAAGTTGCGATGCGGGCAAGGCGCTGACATCGAATTCGCTAGCAACGGCATCAATTAAAATATCCCTTCCAGACGCTGCGTATGGTTGGCCTAGATCTTTGTCGAGAGTTATCTCGGTTGAGCTTATGCGCTGACTTGCCTTGCTCTGTATCTCATCGGAAGAGACGTCTTTAGCAAGTGGCTGATTTTGTAAGTAATTACTGAGTGCGTTTAATAACATACCAATATGCTTTTTTGTGATCGATAAATAGCATTAGCATAGCTTGTGCCATGATTTTAAATTATTGATTTTTAATGATATTTTAAATTTTAAATGATTTTTTCGGCAGGGTTTTGCCGTTATCAAAGGCGGCAGTTTGCCGTTATTTCGGTTTGGATTTTTCAGCCGTCATCCAGCATCACCTATTTCTACCATCGAGTATTCTGTATGGCTAACGGTGGTTTTACAGAGTCTCTGAGGGGGCTTTAAATATGCTTGCAGATGTCGTTATAAGGTGTTTTTGGTGGGATGTATAAATAAGGCAATAAGGAAGTGCAGATAAGGTATGAAGAGAGTGCAGTAGGAGTAGGGCTGGATACTACTTTAACAAGATAGCTAACAACCTATTTGCAACAAATAGGCTGCTCAGTTAAAAATTAGACCGAAATCAATAATGTCATCCGTTTACGCGATAGCCCGATCGGTTCAACAGGCTGCGAATGACTTGTAGTTCGGTATGACCAAATGGGCGAACGGCATAACAGTGTTCGCACATAATAGCACTGCTGGTTTTTAAGGTTTCCAAGCTGATGTCCGTATCTTGCTTGCAGTGATCGCAACTTACCGGAATGAGTACTCGTTCCGAAAGAATGGTACTTACCGACTGATCGGCCTCTGCGATAATGCGTAATGGTTGACTCATGACGTTGCCTTTTGCTGATGACTATAAACTGAACATACATTCAGATTAGCAGTATTAAATCGAACTCAGGTAGTCGCTTAGGGGTTTATGGTGTGTAATTGTAAAGCCATACCCAGCTACCTTGTTACCACTCAGTAACAGTGTAGTCGTTAAGTAACCGTTATGTTAATTCTGTTACAAAAAAGTTGAAAATCTAACTCTTTCTTGAATTAACTCTGCCAAAGCTAACGAACTGGTCAGGCCTGGGCTTTCAATACCATACAGATGCAATCCACAAATCTGGCCAGAAGGCGCGCTTTGTTCTATCACTTGAAAATCTTCTGCTGGCTCTCCTTGTGCGGAGAGCTTAGGACGAATACCTGCATAGCCGACCTCCAACTTTTCGGGACGAAGATCGGGAAAATAGCGTCTTATCGCATCGATGAATTGATCGCGATGGGAATCATTCATCTTATAATCAATAATGTTTGCAGAAAGATACTCAGCATCTGGCCCAAATCGACATTGATTATTCAAATCGAGTGTCGCGTGGATGCCCAACCCTGCTAACTGTTCATCCGGTAGGGGATACACGAGATGCTGAAACGGAGAGCGGGCTTGGTAATTAAAATAATGCCCTCGACAGTAATAGACTGGCGGTATCTCGTGCGCGTTTGCACCACAAGCCATCGCTACTTTATGGCTGTATAGGCCCGCTGCGTTAATTACAAAGCGTGTCGATATCTCATATGGCCCAGAGTCGGTGTTCAGTCTGACAGACCAGACCTGATTAGATCCCTGAGTAGAGAGCGTCGCTTGGATAAATTGCGTACGTTTCATCACTAAGGCGCCTTGCTGCTCACTTTGTTGTGCAAGGCACCGCATAAAGGTATGGCTGTCAATAATGCCCGTCTCTGGCGAAAATAGAGCGGCATATCCT
>JARGOI010000127.1:3522-6916 GCA_029212275.1 Thalassolituus sp. | reverse complement strand
TAAAATTTAAGGTACGACACTTAAAATTTGACCTATATATGTTAAACCCAAGATTAAAAATCTAAGTCTTTTATAAGGTAATTTATATGACGCCATCGCTCTCGGAATCTTTTGTACATAACTTTTTAGGCAATGCACCTGTCTGGTACAAAAAGACCATCGTTGGATTCTTACTGCTCAATATTTTGCTCGTTTTTACTGCTGGCCCCGTGGTAACAGGCTGGTTATTGATTTTAGAATTCATTTTTACGCTGGCAATGGCCCTTAAATGCTACCCTCTTCAGCCAGGTGGTATTTTAGCGATTCAGGCGGTTCTGCTAGGTTTGGTAACGCCAGAAGTGATCTATCACGAAGCTCTGGTTAACTTTCCTGTGATATTGCTGTTGATCTTTATGGTCGCTGGCATCTATTTCATGAAAGACCTGTTGTTGTTTGTGTTTACGAAACTCTTACTGGGCATCCAATCTAAGGTCGCTTTATCCTTACTCTTCTCTATCGTCTCGGCGTTTCTATCGGCGTTTTTAGATGCTCTAACCGTGACCGCAGTACTTATAAGTGTGGCTGTTGGTTTTTACAGCGTCTATCACCACGTTGCCAGTGGGCAAGACTTCAATACCGGTCACGATCATGGCAACGACGAGAGTCTACGTAACGACCATCGCGAAGATTTAGAAAACTTCCGCTCTTTTTTACGCAGTCTATTAATGCACGGTGCCGTGGGTACTGCTCTTGGTGGTGTTTGCACACTTGTTGGTGAGCCTCAAAACTTACTGATTGCCAAAGTAGCCGGTTGGGAATTTGCTGAGTTCTTTTTGAAGATGGCACCTGTCACCATGCCGGTGTTGGTTGCTGGATTGCTTACCTGTGCTTTACTAGAGAAATTCAAGGTATTTGGTTATGGTGCTACCCTGCCTTCATTAGTGCGTCAAATTTTGCTTGATTACAACATTGCAGAAAACAAAGACATGCCCAACAAACGCAAAGCCCAGCTTTACGTACAAGGCGCAGTGGCTCTATTTCTCATTGCTGGTTTAGCATTTCACATGGCGGAAGTGGGTCTAATCGGCCTGACGGTGATTGTACTTCTGACGGCGTTCAATGGCGTTATTGAAGAACATCAATTAGGCAAAGCGTTCGAAGAAGCCCTGCCCTTTACCGCTCTTTTGGTGGTGTTTTTTGCTATCGTGGGTGTTATCCATAGCCAACACTTGTTTACACCCATTATTGATTGGATTTTGAACACAGATAACGTTTCCATTGCTAATCAGCCTGGCGTGTTCTTTTTGGCGAATGGAGTGCTGTCGATGATCAGTGACAACGTGTTTGTTGCGACGGTGTATATTTCGGAAGTGAAGTCAGCATTGAATGCTGGCAGTATTTCTCGTGAACATTTTGAACTGCTCGCAGCCGCAATCAATACCGGCACCAACCTTCCTAGTGTGGCCACGCCGAACGGACAAGCTGCCTTTTTGTTCTTATTAACTTCAGCCATTGCACCATTGATTCGTTTGTCATATGGCAAAATGGTGATTATGGCGGCACCATACACAGTAGTGATGACAAGCGTTGGTTACTTTGCGGTCACACATTGGCTTTAGTGTTTAAGTAAGGGGAGTTTAATCTCTAGATTTTAAAGCTATTTAAACTTTAAAAAATAAAGAAAGGGGCGTTTGCTGTATCGCAAGCGCCCCTTTTTTCTGACACTGAATGTCGTTTCAATCTTGCAGAAAGTGCGGTTGTTATATCTTACGCCATAGCGCGCCTTCGCTTTTCTTATCGATCATATCCAAAAAGCGCTCATGCTGATCTAATTCTGCTGTTGTAGCCGCAATCACTGGCAGTGCCGTCGCATCGATACGCAAATCACCTAAATCGAGTTCCACCTCATTGTCATCACGCTCTTCCTCAACGGCCAAGGCTAAGTCCGTTTGACCGCCAGTCATCATTAAATACACATCAGCCAAAATCTCGGCATCGAGTAAGGCGCCGTGCAACTGACGATGACTGTTATCAATTTCGTAACGTTTGCACAATGCATCCAAACTATTGCGAGCGCCGGGAAACATATCCCGCGCCATCACCAGCGTATCGAGAATGCTGCAAAAAGTACGAGTTAACGGGCGATTGAGTCGTTTAAATTCTGCATCCATCATGCCCACGTCAAACGGCGCATTATGAATAACCAGTTGTGCACCTTCAATGAACGCACAGAACTCATCGACAACGGCGGCAAACTTTGGCGCGTTGGTGTCTTCTAGCCACTCATTGGTAATCCCGTGAACACCGACCGCTTCTACATCAATAGCACGGTCAGGATTAATATAGACGTGAAAATGTCGACCTGTCGGTTTGCGTTTGATCACTTCAACACAACCAATTTCAATAATGCGATGCCCTTCGCCAATACCCGTAGTTTCGGTATCCAGTACGACTTGTCTCATTTCGATAATTCCTCTACACCGCGATTTGCCAATTGATCTGCACGTTCATTATCTGGATGTCCTGTATGTCCTTTTACCCATTGCCATTGAATATCGTGACGCTGACACTCAGTATCCAGACGTTGCCATAAATCTTTATTTTTGACTGGTTGCTTGGAGGCCGTCCGCCAGCCGTTGCGTTTCCACCCTGCCAGCCACTGATCGATGCCTTGCATAACGTACTTAGAATCGGTGGTTAGCATCACATTGCAAGGTCGACTCAGTGCCGCTAAGCCTTCAATCGCGGCCATCAGCTCCATTCGGTTATTGGTCGTATCAAGTTCGCCACCAAACAATTCTTTTTCTTGATTGCCGTAACGCAATAATGCGCCCCATCCACCTGGGCCAGGATTACCTTTACAGGCACCGTCAGTGTACAACTCAACTTGGATATTTCGTGTTTCAGCCAACCTGTATTCCCTTGTGTATTATTTTTTAAGCGTGTTATTTGTTTGAATCCACTTGTTCAAACGAACACGCGGTCGATACTGCTAACCCTGAGACAGGTTCTGCGACAACTCGTGCACGAGGACGAATAGTCGTCATGCCGGCGACGGTTTTGCGCGCCAACACCATGTGTATGTTCCCCGGAGGGATCGTAATGCCCGCCATAACTCGGTCAACGCGCCGACACGCTGACTCAGGACCAATCTTTAGCGGCCAGACATGAGCGGCACTGGTTGTGTCTTCAATACGAAAATCCAACAGAGTAAGCCAATCGTTTAAACGCATCGGTGATACCGGATTGGATGCCCACGGTAATTTCGGTGAGAGATTGCGAGTCCAGCGTAACGCGCCCCACCACGAAATAGGGTTGAATCCGACGATCACAATATATCCACCTGATACTAATGTCCTACTGGCCTCTCGTATCAACTGGTGTGGACGACTGGACATATCCAGAGCATGTTGCA
>JARGOI010000127.1:0-3422 GCA_029212275.1 Thalassolituus sp. | reverse complement strand
ATACGATATGCGTGTTTCATGAATGGTTCGCCTTGCGAGCCTCGGCTTTGATTATTAGACTACGTTCAACTCAGTTTATGTAGTAACCCATGAAACCAGTCATATTAGTCATTTTTATCCTGTTAGCGGGTTGCTCTTCGCTTACTCAACAATCTACTGAAACATTGCCACCATCTTCTAAATCTGACGATTCTCTTGATTTAGAAGGCAACGATAGCAATATCTCTGAAAACCTCGACCAGTCGAATAACCCTTCTGTTACTGATGATACAGTATCCAATGAACCACCAGAACCCGTCGCCAACATATGGCAGCGCTTAGTTAAAGGATTTACTCTCGAAAATCCACTGCCCAACCAACGAATACAGAAGCAACTTAAGCGCTACGATGGTCGCCAAGATAAGATTGATTTATTTGCGCTCCGCGCTCAGCCTTATTTGCATCATGTTCTGAATGAGATATATGCGCGCGGCATGCCCACTGAGTTGGCTCTGTTGCCAATTATTGAAAGTGGTTACGACCCATTTGCCTACAGCCACGGCCATGCCGCAGGTATTTGGCAGTTTATCGAGTCCACAGGTGGCGCGTTTGGCTTAGAACAGAATTGGTGGCACGATCAACGTCGAGACATACGCGCATCCACGACCGCCGCGTTGGATTACTTAGTTGAGCTAAATTCACAATTTGACGGTGACTGGTTATTGGCTTTAGCCGCATATAATGCTGGTGCTGGAAATGTCAGAAAAGCCATTCGTAAAAACCAAAGACTAGGAAAACCGACAAATTACTGGTCTCTCCCCTTACCCAGAGAAACTCAGATATATGTGCCACGGTTACTGGCATTGGCACGAGTCATCCAATATCCTGCAGCGCATAAAATCGCCCTTGCGCCGATGCCTGATCAACCTTTCTTTAAAGCCATAAGTTTAGATACCCAGGTTGACTTAGGCTCCATTGCGGAGGCAACTCAAACACCACTTAAAGATCTTTGGCTATTGAACCCGCAAATTAATCATTGGGTGTCACCTCCCACGGGACCGTTTCAATATTTAATCCCATTCAACAAGGAATCTTTACTAGCGTCAAAAATGCCACTAATACAAGAAATGCATCAGGGTGGCTGGCGTCAGTATCAAGTAAAATCTGGCGATACCTTACGCAGCATTGCCAATCAAACTCAACAGTCCCCGACACTCTTGAGTACCTTGAATCGTTTGCGAGATAATCAACTTCGTAAGGGCCAAATTCTTATCGTACCCAAAGCATCAGTAAAGCCACTGACCTCTTTGATGGCCTACCAAGATGAATTGGATTTACCTCCAGGTCGACAACAACCCCAAATAACGATCTACACGGTTAAACGCGGTGATAGTTTATGGAGCATCGCCCGCTCGCACGATGTCACAATTAGCGCGCTTCGACGCTGGAATAATATTTCCACCGAAGATGTGTTAAAAGTTGGCCGCAAACTCACCATTCATGGTGGACATCGGATCAAAACGGCTGCTAAGTTGAAGGAAATGCGTTATCAAGTGAAAACTGGGGATTCTTTGGTGGGCATTGCCAAACGCTTTGATATTAAGACAGGCGACCTCAAACGCTGGAATACGTCAGCCCTCGAAAGCAAATACTTACAACCTGGGCAAGAGCTAACAGTGTATGTTGATGCTCCGCATTAACACTCTGTTGTGTTCTCAAAGGTCGAAACTTCTTTATTCTTGGAGTATTTTGCCAGTGCAAAACTTTATATCCAAGGCCTTCCTGCCCTTTTCAGCGTCGAATTTATCAACGTTAAAAAAAACAATGCTCGTGGTGATAACTTGGGTGATGTTAGTAGCGTCGTGTCATAGTTTGGCATTGGCTAACGAGACGTTCGCCAATGCATCCGATTTTCCTCCGGCTATTACAAAGATAGATATTCGACAACTGCCTGCTATCGATTGGCAGACAGGCCCAACGTCACCAGTATGGCCAAAGAATGACAATGCTGGCAGCGAATTTTCTATAATTATTCCTGACATACCCAATGATTTTCGCCGCTTCTCAGATGATTTAACGACCAATACCGAATTGTTAAAACGTCTGCAAATGCCATTACTATCGAAACTACCGCCCCAAAGCGCATTATTACCAGCACTCGCAAATCAATGGTACAACGATGTCGAAAATCGAGTTCTGTATTTATCACTGGCGAATGCCACATGGTCCGATGACACGCTTATCACCACCAATGACATCGCCTGCACTATAAAATTTTTAAGCGATCCAAAACATGGATTAAAGCGCTATATGCAAGGAATCCGTTCTCACATAAAGAGCGTCGAGGTATACAGCGATACCATTATCGCCTTCCGTTACAATGATGAAACGTCATTAGACTTTATTACCGAAATGAGGCCATTGGCAGCCCATCATTACTGTACAAGTAATAATACTTGGCCCGATGACTTCATTGTAAATTCAGAACCTGTGAGTGGTCCGTATTTGCCGGTCAGTCTTGATCAAGATGTGCTTTATTTACGCAGAATAAAGCCTTGGTGGGGAGATCAGCATGAAGTATTGGGCAATCGATTTTATGTTAACAAAGTCCGTTTTTACGCAGCTAAAACTAAAGCCTATCAGATGTTTTCAGAAGGTCGTATTGACGTATTAAGTATCTCTAGCCAAAGGAATTGGAACAGTGATTGGTTATCGCATCTAGTTACTGATTTTCCTGTAGAAAGAGCCATTGTAACGCTAAATAAAGGGGCAATTGTTACTGGATTAGTAACATCCTCGCTCGTATCGGAAAACCAGAAAAAGGCAATCCTTGCCAAGATACAATTGTTGATTCCTGAGGATGCTAAATCTTTGATTGATCAAATAGAAGAAGACTCTTCAGAAAAAAATCATAAAGCATCTGATACAGCTTTTATTGCAGGCTCATCACAGTCAACTTCACAAGAAACTTCAAAAGAAAGCGCACAGAAAACATCATTAACGCCTAAAATATGGGTAACTCATGGCGACCAAGTTGAATCGCTGCAAGAAATTGGCCAGACAAAAATAACAACGCCTCTCACCCTGCTAGATAATATCGCCGCAGATCCGACCGCCATTGCTTTAATCACCATTGATAGCAAAAAAGACACCCCTGCCGAAGCGTTGCAGAGCGTGATCGCGACGCTTAACAAGAAAATGCTTGAGAACAAAGCTGTTGATAACAACGCATCGATTGAGGAAAAAGAAATGGCTGCCACCAATATCACTTGGTCAATCACTCCTCTTTTTCAAACCAACCAACATCGCTATGCTTTTTGGCCTTGGGTCAAACGCTCGGATGGCTTTTTACCTGACGAGCCAGATCTCTTATTTGATCCTTTGCTTTCGATTGCGGGCGGATTGTTTTACATTGATCGGCAAGAAAAAGTAAATTACTTAAG
>JARGOI010000126.1:2681-6981 GCA_029212275.1 Thalassolituus sp. | reverse complement strand
CAGCGCTTATTAAAACGACGCATTGCCGGTGTGTACGGTGAAGATGATTTTCGACGTTTTTATCCTGCTGCAGAAGTTGCCGCGCAAACGGTGGGAATTACCAATATTGATGGGCATGGACAAGAAGGCCTTGAATTAGCTTTTGATGAATATTTATTAGGTAAAGATGGTTCGCGCAAAGTTGTAAAAGATTTATTTGGCAACGTTATTAAACAACTGGGTGTGGATGCCGTTGCACAACCCGGCAATGATTTAACATTAACATTAGATTTGCGTTTGCAGTACATCGCCTATCGCGAATTAAAAGCCGTGGTGCAATCGCACAACGCAAAATCTGGCAGTGCCGTGGTGTTAGATGCAAAAACCGGTGAGATTTTAGCTCTGGTCAGTCAACCATCTTATAACCCCAATAATCGTGCAACATTAAAACCTGAGCACATGCGCAATCGTGCCGTGGCCGATTTAGTTGAGCCGGGTTCAACCATTAAACCGTTTACTGTTTCGGCCGCGCTTGAGTCTGGTCAATTTAAAATGTCATCGGTTGTGAATACGTCGCCCGGTTATGTACGCATTAAAAACAAAACAATTCGCGACCATATTAATTATGGAAACTTAGATTTAACCGGAATTATCACCAAGTCGAGTAATGTCGGTGTTAGCTTTTTGGCTAACGAAATTGGTGCCGATGCAATATGGCAATTCTTTAATAATGCGGGAATTGGCGAACCCGGTATGTTGGGTTTTCCTGGTGAAGCCGTGAGTAGCATGCCTTATCCAGAACAAATGGATTCATTGCGTTTAGCAACAGTGTCTTATGGCTATGGCTTGGTTGTGTCACCGTTACAATTGGCCGAAGCCTACACCAGTTTTGTCGATGGCTGTCGCAAGCCAGTATTGTTGTTACTTGAACAAAAATTAAAACAACCTTGTATTCCAGTGATGTCGGCAGAAACCGCACACAATATGCTCAATATGCTCGAAACGGTTACCGGAGCGCAAGGCACTGGTAAACGTGCAGCCGTTGAGGGTTATCGAGTCGGTGGTAAAACTGGTACTGCCCATAAAGTTGGCAGTAATGGTTATGAGGATTCTGCTTATACCGCATTGTTTGCTGGGTTGGCACCAATAAGTGATCCCGAATTAATTTTGGTTGTTGTGATTGACGAACCACAAGGACGTGAATATTACGGTGGCGAAGTTGCTGCTCCGGTTTTTTCTCGAATTATGGAACAAGCATTGCGCTTGCGCCAAGTTATTCCAGACAAGCCTGGTGAAGAGCAAATTTTACAAGTGGCATATGTCGTCAAACCGGGGGCAGATTCCTAATGAAATTGTCTCAGATTGCACAAGATAGCTTAATGATTCCACCCGAATGGGATCGCGATATTCAACATATTCGTTGTGATAGCCGTGATATTCAAGTCGGTGATTTATTCATTGCACGCTCTGGTAGCGAACACAATAGTAATGTGTTTATAAAATCAGCCATTGCCGCTGGCGCTGTTGCCGTATTTTTGGAAAAAACTTCTGAAGATACTCCATATTTTCGTTGTGACGATGGACAAGTACCTGTATTCAGCACCGCCAAACTTCGCTCACTGCTGCCTTTATGGTTGGCAAATCGTTACTTGGCTGCAAAACAAATTCCGTTGATTGGTGTTACAGGCACTAATGGCAAAAGTTCGGTCACGCAATACATCGCGCAATTGTTGAAATGTCTTAATTCTTCGTGCGGTGTACTTGGTACGTTGGGAAATGGTGTTTGGCCAACATTAGAAGCAACTCGAAATACAACGCCAGATATCAGTATTATTTATCAAAATATCGAGCAGATAAAATCTGCTGGTGCGTCGCATGTAGCGATGGAAGTGTCTTCGCATGGTTTAGATCAAAAACGTGTGGAGGGCTTAGTATTTGATGTATCGATATTAACGAATATTAGCCAAGATCATTTAGATTATCACGGCACTATGGAGAATTACTTTGCCAGTAAGGCTTCATTGTTTACTGCCGATAAAACTCGAGCGGCGGTAATTAATATCGATGATGTTTATGGGCGTCGTTTATTGGAAACACTGAAATCCACTGATGATAAACAAATCAGTACTATCAGCGTTTCTTATATAGGTGCTTTTGATGATGACTATGACGCACAAAAAGCACTCGAATATAATGTGGCTGATGTTTGTTACTACAATATTGAACGGACACAATCTGGCCAAGTAGCGCAACTAAAAACGCCATGGGGTAATGCCGAAATGACCCTATCGTTACTGGGTGATTTCAACGTTGCCAATATGACCGCTGCAGTATCAGCGTTAGTTCTGATGGGATACCCCTTTGACGATGTTATTAATCAGACAAAATTTGTACAACCTATTGCTGGTCGTATGGAAGTTTATTGTGCCAAAGAGAAGCCCCTCGCAGTCATCGATTTCGCTCATACACCGGATGCCATTAGTAATGTATTAAATTCATTAATGTCTGATGATTCAGAATTATCGCTGGTATTTGGTTGTGGCGGTGAAAGAGATCGTAGCAAGCGTGCATTAATGGCTGATGCCGCCAGCATAGCAACAAACGTCTGGGTAACGGACGACAATCCACGTCGTGAAAATTCCGATCAAATTTTTGATGACATTCGACAATCAAAAGCGTCGAGAAAATATCAATTTATTCATAATCGTACCGAAGCTATTAATGCTGCTATCGAAAGTACTTCTGTGCATGGTGTAGTCGTCATTGCTGGCAAAGGGCATGAAAATTATCAACATATAGGCAATGAAAAAATTTCCTACAGCGATGCAGATGTATTGGCTTCACTCGGATATCAAAAATTAGGAGGTCACCGTGCTGCATGATCTTTCTTTAGAGACAATTATCGAAATCACTTCTGGCAAGCTGATTCAAAATGATGCGTCTGATAATAGTCAGGAACACCCCGTTTGCCAGTGGGTATCAACCGACACTCGTCAGATGAAGCAAAACAGTTTGTATATTCCGTTGGTAGGAGACCGTTTCGATGGTCATGCCTTCGCTCAAGATGCGTTGGATGCCGGAGCCACTGTAATGTTGGCCGAACGCGAAGTTAATACAAAGCTAGTGGTGATTCGAGTGAAAAGTACCTTGAAAGCCCTAGCTGATATTGCGGCTTGGCAGCGCCAGCAATTTAATGGGCCGGTTATTGGTGTCACGGGAAGTGCTGGTAAAACCACTGTAAAACAATTAACGGCGGACGTACTTAGCCAACAATACAATACTTGGATGACACAAGGTAATTTAAACAATCATATTGGTGTGCCACTGACATTATTAGCGCTAATGCCTGAGCATGAAGCTGCGATGATAGAAATGGGTGCTAGCGGTGAAGGTGAAATTAAATACACCGCAAAATTAGTTTGCCCCAAAGTAGGGATTCTAACCAATGTGGCTGCCGCACACTTAGAAGGATTTGGTGATTTAGAAACCATCGTCAGAACCAAAGGTGAGCTTATCGATTGCATCATGGAAGATGGCGTCGCCGTAATAAATCGTGATGAGAAGTTTGCTGACCAATGGATAAAACGTGCAGAACACTTAACGATCAAAACCTATGGGTTTTCATTGGCTGCTGATTATCGAGCAGAAAATATCGTTGGTAGCATTACCAGCAGTCAATTTGAATTGCATGCCGAGAATCAAGTATTTTCCGTCACGCTGCCATTACCTGGCGAGCATAACGTACGTAATGCATTAGCCGTAGTTGCAGCAACTCGTGCTATTGGCATGTCCTTTGATCAAATTATCAACGGTTTAGAAAATGCGCAAGGTGTGGCAGGACGCTTACAAACAGTCAAAGGTGATAAAGATCAAACCATCATCAACGATGCTTATAACGCCAACCCCACTTCAATGAAAGCAGCAATTGATGTTTTAGCCCATGCTGAGAAAAGTTGGTTAGTGATGGGTGATATGGCCGAACTTGGTGAGAATGCAGAACAAATGCATATTGACGTTGGCAATTATGCAGCGCAGAAAAAAATTCAAAATTTCATTGCGACTGGACGATTGAGTAAAAAAGCCGCTGACGCTTTTGGCGAAAATGCCAAGTGGTTCTACGAGCGTGATGAAGTTATCGACTATCTTAATAAAATTACCTCGGCACAAGATACTATTTTAATTAAAGGGTCTCGTAGTTCATCTATGGATGAAGTTGTGCGTGGAATAACAAAAATAACACAACAAGGAGAACACTGAATATGTTGCTGTTTTTAAATGAGTGGCTAGTTCAGTTTCATTCTGGATTTAGTGTCATCGAGTA
>JARGOI010000126.1:0-2581 GCA_029212275.1 Thalassolituus sp. | reverse complement strand
TCTAGCAATGCGGTGAACTTAACTGATGGTTTAGATGGGTTGGCTATATTGCCTACGGTGATGGTGGCTGGTGCGTTGGGTGTGTGTGCCTATTTCGCCGGTAACGTAAATTTCTCTGAATATCTTAGCATTCCATACATCGCCGGAGCCGGCGAGTTAGTTGTTTTTTGTGCCGCCATCGTAGGTGCGGGCATGGGATTTTTATGGTTCAACACCTATCCAGCTCAAGTCTTTATGGGCGATGTGGGTTCATTAGCATTAGGTGCTGCACTGGGAATTGTTGCCGTCGTTATTCGCCAAGAGATTGTTTTATTCATTATGGGTGGCATTTTTGTCGCCGAGACTGTGTCCGTCATTCTGCAAGTGGGTTCTTTCAAAATGACAGGTAAACGCATTTTTCGTATGGCGCCATTGCATCACCATTATGAATTGAAAGGATGGCCAGAACCGCGAGTCATCGTACGTTTTTGGATCATTACTATTATTTTGGTATTGATTGGCTTGGCGACGTTAAAAATTCGTTAATCATAACTTGATAGGAATGTTGAAAAAGTGAAAGCTACGAACGCGCAAACTAATAAGCACTACTTAATTGTCGGACTGGGTCTGACAGGTCTGTCGTGCGCGCGTTTCTGCAAGAGAAACAATCTTACCTTCTCTTTGTGCGATACCCGCAAAGAGTTGAGCAATATTGAATCTATCAACAAAGAATTTCCAGATCATCAGGTAACTTTAGGTGACCTGAGTGTTGAGTTTTTAACACAATTTGATGAATTACTTGTTAGTCCTGGTGTGAGTATCCATACACCTGAGTTGTTAGCTGCAGCAAATGCTGGAGTGACTATCTCTGGAGACATTCAACTATTTTCTGAGCATTGCAGGAAACCTGTCATTGCCATTACCGGATCAAACGGTAAGAGCACGGTGACCACTCTAGTTGAATTCCTGTTGCAAGAATCTGGTATCAAAGCTTTAGCCGGTGGCAATTTAGGTACACCAGCATTGGATCTTTTGGCATTTACAGCCGAAGTCGATTGCTTCGTTTTGGAACTTTCAAGCTTTCAATTAGAAACGACATCTACTTTAAATGCAGACGTAGTGACTATTTTAAACATCAGTCCAGATCATATGGATCGCTATGATGATCTTGGTGGTTATATCGCAGCAAAGCAGCGTATTTTTATCGGCGCAAAACACATTGTTGTAAATAAAGATGACCAACAAACTTACCCGTTAAATCAACAAGATAATAGCTCTTCGTTTGCTATTAAAGCGACAGCAGATTTTGCGCTAAAGCAAACAGCCGCTGGTTATTGGTTAATGCATGGTGAAACCAAGTTAATTGAAGCCAATAGACTGAGTATTCGTGGTTCTCACAATATCGCTAATGTACTTGCCGCTTTAGCAATGATTAAGGCATTTGGAATAGAGCTTTCTAGCGTGATCGATTCGCTGCCAAATTTTAAAGGGTTATCGCATCGTTGCGAGTGGATCGCCAAGATCAATGACGTTGAATTTTTTAATGATTCCAAAGGGACGAACGTTGGATCGACTATTGCCGCAGTCGAAGGATTAACGTCCGTTTCGAAAGGGCAACTGTGGTTATTAGCTGGCGGGGAAAGCAAAGGCCAAGATTTTTCCGATTTAGCCAAAGCGTGTCAGTCAGCTAAGGTTGCTGGCGTCATGACGTATGGTAAAGATCGAAATAAATTGAACGATGCGTTGCAAGTTGCCACTGACGTAATGTCAGTAGAAACCCTGTCAGAAGCTCTGGCATTGGCGGTGCAACATGCGAGGTCAGGGGATCAAATATTATTATCTCCTGCATGCGCTAGTTTTGATCAATTTAAAAACTATCAAGATCGTGGGCAGTTTTTTTGTGACTGTGTGGAGGCGTTGAAATGAATCTGAGCGCGCTTCAATGGCAGCATAAAGCACAATTGTTTTATCCTTGGTTAACGCTAATGATTTTAGGCTGGCTGATGGTGTCTTCTGCATCGACAGGCATTGCCGAACATTACACTGGTAATGCGTCATATTTCACAATACGCCATTTCTTCTATGTAATTTTTGGCATTGCAATGACCTTTGCCGTATCGACCATTCCTATGAAGCGTTGGATGAAAATAGATGCTCTATTTTTACTGGTAGGCTTTGTCGGATTAATTTTGGTATTCGTTCCCGGCATAGGACATACCGTAAACGGTAGTCAGCGTTGGTTAAATCTTGGGTTAATTAAAATTCAAGCCTCAGAAATTGCTAAATTAGGCGCCATTTTTTATATCGCAGGCTACTTAGTTCGCCGTCAAAAAGAAGTGACCAGCCAATGGTCGGGCTTTATTAAACCACTCATCATATTAATGGTTATGGTGGCATTACTCTTAGCTGAGCCAGACTTTGGGGCCGTGATCGTGTTGATGGGGGCGGCAATGATTCAGCTATTTTTAGGCGGTGTAAAAGCGGGACAGTTTTTTTTATTAACCATATCAGCCATTGGCACACTGGCCTTGGTGGCGAGTACCGCCGAATACCGTATGAAACGTTTAGTTGGTTTCTTAGATCCTTGGGCGCCTGACCAAGT
>JARGOI010000125.1:4007-7006 GCA_029212275.1 Thalassolituus sp. | reverse complement strand
CGCTTTGACAAACCCATTTTAATTTATTGGTTGCAAGCGCTGTCCATCAGTATTTTTGGTACAGAAATATGGGCGTTTCGTTTGCCCTCAAGCCTAGCCGGTATCCTTTGGATTCTGGCCATTTATAGTTTTTGTGTGCGCACCATTAATCGCCCCACAGCCATTGCTGCAGCGCTAATTGGCAGTACTGCATTAGGCATTAATATGATTGCTCACGTGGCGACCGCCGATGCGCTATTAAACATGCTGTTGGCATCTACCCTGCTGTTGATGTTTATTCACTCGCAAGCGCCGAACAAACGCTATTTATGGGGAATTTATTTATTGATGGCATTGGGCACCTTGACTAAGGGACCCGTTGCCGTTGCCATTCCTTTAATGGTCAGTGGTTTGTTTTATTTAACCAATGGTTATCGCACCTTATTTTGGCAGGCAATCTTTTTTATCCCTGGTTGGGTTCTGTTTTTGCTCGTGGCTGCACCTTGGTACGTTTTGGAATACTTGGCCATGGGCCAAGACTTTATCGATGGTTTTTTTCTGAAGCACAACGTTAATCGTTTTAATAATGCGATGGAAGGTCACGATGGAGGACTGCTCTTTTACCCTCTAGTCCTGCCGTTTTTGCTGGCACCTTTTGGTGGTTTGCTGGTGCGTATTTTACCCAGCATACGCACCGCGTTAAAAAAACAAACCTCAGGCGGCAATGCACTTGATCGTTTTCTTTGGATTTGGTTTTTAGCCGTATTAGTTTTGTTCAGCTTAGCCAGTACCAAGCTGCCACACTATATTTTGTATGGCTGTACTCCCTTGATTATTTTAATGGCCAGATATCGTGATTGGCTAAAGAGTCGTTGGCTGACGGCAGTATTCCCCATTGCTATCTTAAGTTTATTAGCGGCTCTGCCTTTACTGATTCCTTTTGTTGAAGCAAAGCTGACCAATCCTATCGAAATTGCCACAGCGCAGCGCGCACACGAATATTTTGATACTAACTTTGTTGTGTTAATGACATTGGGAGTATTGCTTGCGCTGGCGCTGTTGCTTTGGCGTCGGTTCGCGCCTTGGCTCAGTTTAGTCATGGTTGGAGTGGTACAGGCCGTATTGATCTGGTTTTTATTTGTACCGACCTACAGTGATACTCAGCAACTTCCTGTGTACGAAGCAGCGCAATTTGCACGTACACTCGATCAACCTATTATCACGCAATCCATCGACCTACCCAGCTTCAACGTTTACCTCGACAAAGTAACTGAGCGCCGTGAACTGAAGGTTGGCGAAATTGGCTTTGCCCGCGAAGATCGCCTTAAGCATATTGATCACTATATTGTGCTGTTTCAATCTGGCCCTATCATGATCATTCAACGCACTGCCACCCCTGCAGATGAAGCAAGCCAGAATGAGGTACCTCGCGTTGAGTAATGTGAAAAGCATCGTTTTTGTCGCTATTGTTTTGTTTGTGTTTGCCATCATTACCGAGCTGATGAACGTCAACACTGAGTTGTTTTATTGGTTTAACCAAGCGGCTGGCGTTCTACCTGACTGGATCTGGAGTAATTTAACCTTCACAGCCGACACCCTGTTTGTAGTCGCCGCTATGCTCATTATTGCGAGCCGCAAGCCAGAGTTATTTAATTCTGGTTTTGTTTTACTCATTATTGGCGCAGTGTTTGTGCAGGGTTTTAAATTTTACTTAGATATTCCTCGCCCTGCGGGGGTGCTAGACCGAGAGTCGTTTAATATCATTGGGCTTACTGTGACTAGTCGCAGCTTTCCCTCGGGACACAGTTTTACGGCCATGGCCTTGGCAGGTTTATTGATGCTTCATAGTCGTCATCTGATGCTGACTGGATTATTGCTGGTTTTTGGACTTTTAGGAGCCATCAGTCGAGTTGCTGTAGGCGCACACTGGCCTTTGGATGTTTTTGTAGGATCGGCATTTGGTTTGTTATTTGCCATTTTTGCGCAGTACCTGACCAATCAAGTTGCATGGTTACAAGGTTATAGATTGCAATACACCGCGGCCTTCTTAATGACACTCACTTCAGCGTATTTGATATTTCATAACAGCGGCTATCCAAATACCCAGCCGATTTGCATCATCACGGGAAGTTTGGGAGTTTTGTTTGCGATAAGTTATTGGCTGCAAGTGATGCGCGCTGAACGGTCTTCTGCTCAATAAACAACCTTTAGTCGCATTGCTCATAGCAGTTAAAATAAATACCATGAAGCATGGGTAAAATAATGACGTCTCAGAATTGTAACTGATACGTTTGTCTATAAACTCATGTGCTCTATAGTGTTAAAAAACGTCGATGAACCACTATCGATTTAGTCATCCGGCGGTTGTTACGGCAGTCGTCTTGATTCGCAGAGAATGAAACCATGCGTAGAGTCGTTATAACGGGAATGGGTATCATTGGATGCCTAGGCAATAGCAAAGATGAAGTTACCTTATCGCTGCGAGAGCAGCGTTCTGGCATACGCTTTATTCCTGAATATCAAGAAATAGGCTTGCGCAGTCAGATTGCAGGACAACCTAACGTCGATATTGACGAGCTTATTGATCGAAAATTACGCCGTTTTATGGGCGGTGCTGCCGCCTATTCTTACCTATCAATGCAACAAGCCATTAGCGATGCTGGATTGACTGACGAACACGTTAGCCACGTTCGCACTGGGCTAATTGCAGCTTCTGGTGGCGCGTCATGCAGTGACATTATTGAATCTGTTGATGCGTTTAGAGAAAAAGGCTTACGCCGAGTTGGCCCCTATCGTGTGACCCGCTCGATGGGCAGCAGTGTGTCGGCTAACCTAGCCACGGCGTTCAAAATCCGTGGCACCAATTACTCTTTATCCTCCGCGTGTGCGACCAGTGCGCATTGTATTGGCAATGCGATGGAGCTGATTCAATGGGGTAAACAAGACATTATGTTTGCCGGGGGGGGCGAAGAAGAACATTGGTCACAGACCATGCAATTTGATGCCATGGGAGCACTCTC
>JARGOI010000125.1:0-3907 GCA_029212275.1 Thalassolituus sp. | reverse complement strand
GGAACCAGCACCCCTGCTGGCGATATTTGCGAACTCAATGCTATTCGCAGAGCGTTTGCAGATGATTTACCTTTTATCAGCTCAACTAAGTCGCTTAGTGGTCATTCATTGGGTGCTGCAGGCGTTCATGAAGCCATCTATTCGTTGTTAATGTTAAAGCACGGGTTTATCGCCGGTACTGCCAACCTTAATCAACTGGATGACGGCGCCGCAGGCGTAGAAAAAATTGTGAGCAAAAGTTTTGATCATAAAATAAGAACCGTGATGTCGAACAGTTTTGGATTTGGTGGTACCAATGCTGCGTTGATATTTCAAAAATTTGACGGTTGATTGTCAGATACTAATTTTGGACTAAAAACTGTACAGTATTAGCCTTGCTTTTGCTGCGTTTCAGCCCAATGTATGGTATCAATCAGCTTAAACATAAAAGATCTTTGCAAAAACGCTATAACGCTATTACTAGATACGTGTTACCAAAGTAGCCTCTGCAATGTTAAGACTCGCGCATTGTTGTGCTGAGTACTTCGGAGGCTGCCAAGATTCAACGAGTAACGCAGCGACATAGATAGTAATAAAATTTGGCCATCTTGCTGGAAAAATAATAAACCGGGACCGACGGAATACATCGAATGACAACTGAGTACACTGATTTAACAGAAGAGTTACCCCAGCACACGGACCCGCTGTTTCTCATTGCCGAAAAGCTCTCTGCTGACTTCTCATTATTTCCTGAATACGAAGACAATGCTGTTGACCATAAGGTCAAAGGACTGATTTCTCCTGCACGCTGTGATAAAGAGCTAGAAAAGCTGCGCTTACTGAATATTGATGATTACATCGAACAAGTTGTTACTCCCAGTGAGAATCAACACCGTAAGGGAGCAAAGCAAATTGTCCAAGAATTGATCCAACGCTGCATCACCGAAGTTGAATTAGGCCCATTGTATTGCACCGAAGCCACCGTCAATTTTGACGGGCAAAGTCGTCGTGTTGGTTTTATTTGTCAAAACCGTCAGTACGCTAATGGCACATGGGGACCCGAGCATCATAATCTAGCGGCACAGCAAGCGCGCCATTACTCGCGCCGTTCTATTCCTATCGTTACCTTTATCGATACGCCAGGAGCGGATGCCAGTGAAGAAGCCAACGCTAACAATCAGGCACATTCAATTAGCCATTTGATTACCGAAATGTCGAATAACGATGTTCCCACTGTCGGTATTATTTGGGGTGCAGGCTATTCGGGTGGCGCCATTCCGTTAGCAACCACCAATATTTTACTGTCGGTACGCGACGGTATTTTTAATACGATTCAACCGCAAGGTTTAGCGAGCATTGCCCGCAAATACAATTTGTCTTGGCAAGAATGTGCCAAATACGTTGGAGTTTCCGGCTATCAATTACGTGAAGCGGGTGTTATTGATGGCATCATTGACTACGCACCGACCGACGCTGACGAATTACGCAATAACTTACTGAATGCCATTACTACTGGTATCGAATCTATCGAAGAAAGCGTGCAAGATTTCACACGCAAAAATCCATATTTAATGGATCATTATAAACGCAGCGTTGAGCGTTATCTCAATCCGTCAAAAAAACTAACGACATTAGAAAAACGTGCAAATTTCTTTTTGGCCTCCACACCTACCGAGCACAGTAATATTTTCGGTCTTTGCTATCGCTATATGCGTTACCTCACGTTGCGCCGTCGCATACATTCGAACACCATTGAAAATTATGGCCGCTTAGCGGAAAAAGAAATTCCTGCCGGTCAGCTACAGTCACGCAACGAACGTGAACGTCAGCGTAAGTTTCAGAATTGGTTGCAAGCGCCCGAAAAAATTGTTTACGACGATGATTTGCAAAAATCGTGGAAAAACTTTTGGAGTAAACACGGAGAACGTGGTGAAACGCGCGGCACCATCGCACGTTTGTTCTTGGGGGCTCCGCAGAATAATTATTTAAAAGCAAAACAGGAATTATGTTTCAACCTAGGCTTATATTTATTTAATCGTTGGAAATCAGACGCCTCTGTTAACTTTAAAGGGTTATTGAAGCACTTAGTCGATTATCGCCAAAGTCGTTTTTTATTACGCTCTAGCGATATTCTAGACGCGGTAGCCGTTGCCGAATTTATTGAGGATAATGACGATGCCCTTGCCGTTTACGTGCGTGAAAAACTGCCGCACGAAACTCGTCAAGAACTGACCGCGCAACTTAACAAAGAAAAGTCTCGTGGTTCTTTAAAGCAATCGTTAGCGACGGCACTGAACAGCGTACTAAACGCTGAGTTGATGCCAGAAGAAATTCGTCTGGCTTTAAAATTATCGACACGTACCGAAGCGCTTATTAATACCGCTAGTACACAGAGCATTGAAGCTAATCGCCGCATTTTAGAAGAAGCGCTTGCCCCTTACATTCAATTTCGACAAGAGAATATTCAAAATCCAGCGCACCCCGACATTACTATTTTAGATGCTATTTTACACGATGAGTTACGTGAAGAGTTCACTCAGGTATGTCAAAATATGCTGGTGTTTGGCAGCCTATACGATAACTTCATCAATAACTTAGGAAATGTTGCGCGTGAAGCTAACGAAAAACGTTCGTTATCACGAGAATCGGTTAAGACCTTATTAGACAAGTCGTTATCAGAAGCCACGTCTGGTGAAAGCTATAGTGTTAAAGACTTAGAGTCTTTTAATTATTGGTTAAGTTATTTCATAAAAAGTAACCAACGTGGCAATTTTTTAAAGTCGGTAGAAGAGTGGAAAAAACTCGCCTTTCCGCGCTTATCTGACACCTTATTTGTGGTCATCACCTTTATCTTTGAAAAGTTATTGCCAGAATATTATAACGCTGAGCAAGGTGGAAAAAATTACAATGGCCGGATCAATCCTGTGTCGATTGGTCGTCGTAAAGATTTCTGGAACCGTCTCACCATGGCTTATCACGACTTGTTAATTCAAGAAGTGCTGGATGACACTAAACGCCAGAAAAAGACCTCAGCTGCTGCCATTATTGATCGTTTCTTTCATGATTTTGACGAAATTAACGGCAACCTAATGTCAGCCGACCCCGTCGCGTTTCCTGGCTTTAGAAGCTCGATTGAACAAGCCTTGCAGAATAAAATCACGCCTTGTGGTGTTATTACTGGATTAGGAAATATCACCGTTGATAATAAAACTCAGCGTGTCGGTGCATTGGTATCTAACTTAGATTTCCAAGCCGGTGCGTTTGATATGGCCAGTGCCGAAAAATTCTGTAAATTAATGGTGGAGTGTGCACGTCAACATTTGCCATTAATCTGCTTTGTTTCTTCCGGTGGTATGCAAACCAAAGAAGGGGCAGCAGCTCTGTTTTCTATGGCGGTGGTGAATGATCGCATTACCCGTTTTATCCGTGATAATGATTTACCGTTAGTCATCTTTGGTTTTGGTGATTGTACCGGTGGTGCTCAAGCCAGTTTTGTAACGCACCCCCTAGTACAAAGTTATTATTTATCTGGGACTAATATGCCGTTTGCGGGTCAAATCGTTGTCCCCAGTTATTTGCCCAGCACCTGCACCCTTTCCAATTATTTATCGACCTCTTCTAAGTCGATGGATGGTTTGGTTGCCAATCCATTTTTCCCTGAATTAGATAAACGCTTATTAACCATCGACTCCGAAATGCCGGTGGCCAAATTCAGTGTCGATGACGTTTTAAAACGTGTTTTAGAAGGTTATATTGCCGCTCGCCGTTTTGCCCCTCAAACCTCTGAGCAGCGCGCAACCGCGCCCAGAGTGAAAGACAAGAAATACGGCGAAATCAAAAAAGTATTAATCCATGCTCGTGGTTGTACTGCCGTTAAATTGATTCGCAAAGCGCAAGATAACAATATTGCAGTGGTGTTAATTCAGTC
>JARGOI010000124.1 GCA_029212275.1 Thalassolituus sp. | reverse complement strand
AACTCAAGTTTCGGAGTTCATTTTTTAGTAAAAAAATGAACTTTCTCTTATTCTAACGCCTCTTGCCGTAAGGTAAAACTGTCCATTTGCATAACTTGCGTAAAAAAATTCACAACCGTTTGTTCTATCTTGTTTAGTACACCTGATTTTTCAACGAGTGTTAAATTAGTCATTTCATTTAGTGCTCCTGCTATGAGTGCTTTGAATAATCCCCATAATTTACTGGCAAAATTTAAACCAGTCAGACTTTCTTCAAAACCGCTCCTGACACTGCTCAGCCTAGCAGCGCCTTCTTCCTGCTTGGCAAAAAGCAACAAACAAAACCTTAACCCCGTCAGGTGAATTGAAGCGATGTAAGCACTGTAGTGTCTGCTTTGCTCTTTTAAAAAACCAAGCTTTTGTTTCGCTTCCTTAAAGTAAACTTCAATCCCCCAACGCAGTGCATAAACCTCAAGTATTTTTTCATCTTCAAGTTGGCTATCTGTTGTCAAGAACAGCGCCCAGTCATGTTTACTTGCCTGTTGTTTAGCTTCATTTACTGAGCGTACAAAGAGTAATTTTACTTTCACCCATTGTGCAGGCTCTTGATCTGAGCTGCTAAGGTTTAATTCCACCGTTATGGACTTGCTTTGGTAAGGCATATTCTTAAGCGTTTGCCAGCTCCCTTTAACGTATCGCTGGTATAGCTCTTTAGCGCTGAGTAAGTGGCTGACACCATCCACCACTAAACGATATTTCATCTTATTCTTTTTCATTCTGACAATAGCAACAAGTGAGTGTTCTATCGTCATTCTTAAGATGTGTTTAGTGGCAAACCATGCATCAGCTAAAAAATAATCGGCATTAATCCCTGCGCGGATAGCTCGTGCTATCATGTCGCACACCATTTCTGGTTTAGTTTGCTGCTTGGATTTTTGATAACGCTTGGCGGCGATACTGCGACCATCAGCAAATTTATAATCTAACGCTTGCTCCTTAACCTGGCTAATGAAAATCTCATTATCGACGGGAACAAATTGCTCATCATTGGCAACACCCAGCGTGAGTATTTGCTGCCCCATTACACAGCGTGCTGTTAAATGGTCAAAGTGACTCGATACGCCGGGCATTTTTTTACCTCGCCTTATTTTTACTGAGTCGTCAATAACAAAGGCACTAAGCTTATTTTTACTGTTCGATTTGAGTACTTTTTTAGCCGTTAATAGTTGCAGTTTTCGCCAATCTAAATCTTCACGGTTGAGTAAATCATACAGCGCATCTTTTTTAGCCGCTGAAAAGCTTAATAAGGCATCCCTTGAAAACATGGCAACAGAGTCGACCTTAAGCCAAACCCAAAGCATCAGTAGATAAACAATATCACCGACAGGTGTGCCTGAGCGCTTTGAAAACTTAGCTTGGTTCAACATGCCTTTAAAGTTAAGGCTTTTCCATGTTGAGTTAAACGTATTATCGATATTCAGGTTTGCTTGGCTAAGTAAATCAGCCGTTAATGGTGGTAAGTTTGTCGTGTTTGTGGCAGAATTCATTCGATGTCTCTTGTTGTTTTTTGCTTTGTCTATGCAACAAGCATTTTACCACAATGAGACATCAACTTCTTTTAAATCATCATGTTATTTGGCTTTTATTATTGGGTTTGAATCCCGAAACTTGAGTTTAAAGAATATTAACTGTTTTTAGTAGTGAGGTTTCCAATGTCAGATATTATTCCCGGATATTGCACACTTTGCCGTTCGCGGTGTGGGACGCTGAGTGAAGTAGCAAATGACCACCTGATCAAGGTACGGGCTAACCCTGAACACCCTAATGGTAAGGCCATGTGTATGAAGGGGAAAGCGGCACCTGAGCTGGTGGACAGCGCAAATAGAATTCTGTACCCGATGAAGAGAACTCATCCTAAAGGTGCAGAGGATCCGGGCTGGCAACGTATAAGTTGGGAAGAGGCTATGTCAACGATAGCCGGACAACTGGAAAAATTTAAACGAGAGGATGGAGCTGAATCTGTCGCTTTCGGCTTTACGAGCCCAAGCGGTACCCCCCTCAGTGATGCAATTGAATGGTTAGAGCGATTTGTTCGTATCTATGGCAGCCCAAATACCAGCTATGGAACTGAGATATGTAACTGGCATAAAGACGTTGCACATCGATGGACCTTTGGCTGCGGCATTCCTGTTGCTGATTATTCCCATGCCGATCTTATTCTTCTTTGGGGGCATAACCCCGCGAATACTTGGCTTGCCCAGGCTAGTGCGATTGGTACTGGTCGAAATAACGGCGCAAAACTGATTGTCGTGGATCCTCGCCCGACACCCTTAGCGAAAGAAGCAAATGCCTGGCTTGATGTCAATCCTGGAACTGACGGTGCATTAGCTTTGGGGTTAAGCCATCTCCTGGTAGAACGAAACCTGTTTAATCATGAGTTTGTTCGAAACTGGACTAATGGTCCTTTGTTGGTTCGAAATGATAATGGTTATTTTCTTCGGGAAAAAGATATTAACCCACTTGCCATCAGTAATCGCTATACAGTTTGGGACGAACACAACCAGCAAGTCACATTTATCGATTCCGAGACTCGAACTGAAGAAACGCTGATGCCTACAGCTGCACTTGAGGGCAATGTTGAAGTCGCAATAGCTGATGGTGCAAAAATTTCCTGCCAAACGGCGTTTTCATCTTTTAAAGATATGTTGGCTAATTATGACCCAGAAAACGTAAGCCGTATCACCGGGGTATCTGTTGCGTCAATTGAAGCCGCTGCGAGTTTGATTGCCGGGGCCAAGAAAATCGCCTACCACAGTTGGTCTGGAGTGGCTCAACACACTAATGCCACCCAAACAGAACGTGCGATTGCGACACTGTATGCTTTAACCGGTTGTTTCGATCAGGAAGGATGTAATCGAATCTATGCCAGCCACCCGGTAAATGTGGTTAATTCACCGACATTGATGCCTAAATCACAATGGGATAAAGCATTAGGCCTTGAAGAAAGGCCTATCGGGCCGCCTTCACAAGGTTGGGTTCATTCTCAGGATATCTGGCATTCAGTATTAGAAGGTACACCCTATAAAATTCGCGGGTTAATTGGCTTTGGTGCCAACATATTACTTTCACAAAGTGATACTTCTCTCGGACAACAGGCGCTTGAGGCGCTTGAGTTTTATGCCCATGTAGATTTGTTTGAAACGCCTACATCAAAGTATGCTGATATCCTTCTGCCAGTTAACACTGCCTGGGAGCGCGAAGGCCTAAGAACCGGGTTTGAAAGTAGTGCTGCTGCTCAGGACCACATTCAGTTGAGAAAAAAAATGGTCTCTCCGCGCGGTGAAAGCCGTTCCGACCTTGAGATTGTTTTCGATCTTGCATGCCGGTTAGGAATGAATGAAGCGTTCTTCGACGGCAATATTGAGGCAGCCTGGAATTATCAACTAGAACCATTAGGTTTGACTGTTGAGATGCTCAGAAATAAGCCAGAAGGTTACGATATCCCGCTTGAGCATAAAGTCAGAAAATATGCTTTCAGAGACCCAAATAGTGGATATCTGGCAGGTTTCAATACAGAAACAAAACGTGCAGAGTTTTACTCTGAGATCCTTCATCACTATGGTTACAATCCTTTACCTGAGTATGTACAGCCGCAAGAATACCAGCGCAACGATCCTGATTATCCATTAATGCTGACATCCGTTAAAAGCGGATTCTTCTGTCATAGCCAACATCGAAGCCTGACTAGCCTACGAAAAAAAGCACCTTATCCAACGGTAGACATTTCGGCAACTCTGGCTGACGAAGAAGGTATCAAGACGGGGGATTGGGTAGAAATTGAAACGAGAGCAGGTCTTGCTCGATTTAGAGCAAAAGTGGAAGCCAAACTCTCTCATGAAACTGTAATTGCTGAGTTTGGGTGGTGGCAGGCTTGTCCTGATTTTGGCAAACCTTCATACCCGGTTAAAGGTGAGTACAGTAGCAATTACAATAGTTTAATCAGCGGTGATAGCTATGATCCAGTCAGCGGTGCTTTACCTTTGCGTTCATTCCGCTGCCGCATTCGCCGCTTGAATGATTTTGAGCTGATAAGGCGCCCCTGGGAAGGTCGTAAAACATTCAAAGTCATTGAACTGAAAAAAGAAGCAGATAATGTTACGACAATTACCTTCCAATCGAACAGTGAAGGCTACTTACCTGATTATGAACCGGGCCAGCATATCACTGTTAGCTGTTGTCCGATGAGCGATTCTGAAGAGATCGTTACCCGGGCGTATTCGCTGACAGGCCCTGCGTTTGTTCATGACCGTAAAACCTATTCCATTTCTGTCCGTCATCAGAAAGCGACTGATGAGAAAGGTGAGTATGTTGAAGGAATAATGTCATCCTACATAAACACGCATTTGCAGATAGGCAAGGATGTTGAACTTACCCCTCCTGGGGGGAATTTCATTGTCCCGCTCAATGCCGTCCAGCCTGTCGTAATCTTTGCTGGCGGTATTGGAATTACTCCATTCATTTCCTATCTGGAGTCTATTAACCCCCAAGCGGAAGGTCCGGAGATCTGGCTTTTCTATGCTAATCAAAATAGTAGGCTACATGCGTTTAAGAAAAGAATTGCGGAGCTAAATGCGTCTATTGACAGGCTTAAAGTAATTAATATCTACAATCAGCCCCTCGACTGTGATATTCCAGGATTGGATTATGATAGAGCTGGTTACGTTGGTGCGGGAGATGTCGAGGCATATCTTATTGAGAATAATGCTCGTTATTACATGTGTGGTCCGCAGCCTATGATGGATGCGATATCGCGAGGGCTTCAGGAGAGAGGTGTACCTGCATTTGCTATTTTCTACGAGATATTTCGTTCTCCAGCAAAAATAAATAATGATCCCTCATTACGTCATAAAGTCATTTTTGCAAAATCAGGAAGAACAGAGATTTGGACCACGGATAAAGGTACTCTACTTAATTTTGGGGAAAAGCTTGGGATTCAAATGCCTAGTGGTTGTCGTGTTGGACAATGTGAAAGCTGTTCAACTAGGGTGATTGCAGGGAACGTACAGCATCTGAATGGTGTGGAGCCCTCTGATGAGGGGGCATGTTTGACATGTCAGTGCATTCCTGCCGGTGATATCACGATTGATGCTTGAGGTAAGTACTAGCTATTAGCATCCTTTACATCAGGCCATTTCAGTGGCCTGATTTTTTCTATGAATAACATTATGTTTTAAACAATTTTCAATTTTTTGTACGAATTCACCTCAATAGCCGATTTAATCAATTTTATCAGTGCGATCTTTCTAAGTTTTTATCATCCTCCCCCTTGACCTTCCAGTTACTACAAGCTTTAGCCTGTAAGAAATTATACCAATTGCATTAATTAATTGACCAACTTTATCCACTCTCTCCAACAGAGATTTTTGACTCGTTCAACATCCGCAATGAATGTATTCCAAGCGCGAGAGACCTGTTCCACTATTTCTTCGTAACCTCGAAATACGCGGTTTGATAAGCAACGTTGCCGTAACCATTGCCATACTTGCTCCATCGGGTTCAGCTCCGGAGAATAAGGTGGGAGTTTTAACAGACTGACATTGGTAAATGGGCTGGCCGTATCGATCGTATGCCAGCCCGCGCCATCCATTACAACAACGGCATGACGCCCAGGCTCTGTCGCTTCACTTATTAATTTCAGATGCTGCTTCATCACCTCTTTATTCACAAGAGGGCTGATAAGCGCCTGAGTATTACCATTGCTCGGACACACCGCCCCAAAGACATAGCCATAATCGAATTGCTGTTGCTTTACTACTCTTGGCCTGCTGCCCTTGGCTGCCCATATTCTGGACGTCTGATTTTGCTGACCGAATCGTGCTTCGTCTTGAAACCAGACGTCAACGCGATCCAGAGGAAGATGACCGGGAGTGTGAAGGATCGTTTCCAGCAGGAAATTTTTTAAAAGTGTCCTGGGTTTGTTGTGATTGTTTAGGGTGTTTAGAGCGACTGGTTATCCAACTGAAACCGAGCGCATCCATGATGCGGTATACGTTTCGCAACTGATAATCGATTTGGAAGGTGTCGCTAATGTATTGTCGTACATCCTGTGCAATCAAACGCCCCCCCTCCTTTTTAACCGCATTTTCTTTGATAAAATGTGCGATCTGTTCTCGCTGGGAGACGGAGAGCTGACAGGGTCTACCCGGACTAGGTTTGGATTGCAGACCTTCAAGTCCGTGCGCCAGATAGTTGGATACCCAGGTATTAACACTGCCTCTGGCAACCCCAAGGTAAGTTGCTATCTGGGTTCGTGTTTCCCCATTCTTGAAATGATACAAAGCTAGATAGCGGGTTCGCAGTTGCCCGTTGGAGGTTTGCTTTGCTAATTGTTTAAAGTCGTCGGCTGTATGCATATCAAAATCACTCGAATATGAATACCACTATTAGATCAAACTTTTAAGACAATTGGTATTACTACAGACGCCAACTTCGGACTGGCCGAAGAGTTTTGGTGAATGAAAGGATCGTTATGATGAAAATGAAAGTTGGGATATTGCTGATGGCAGTTGCAGTGACAGCCAATACAGAAGTGGTACTTGCAAATGATGATGCAAGCGAAACGCAAAAAAAAACTGCAAATGCGCCTGCAGGTCCACAGGTACCCGTGGCTGTTGCCGTATCACGGAATATTATACCTTCTGCTGAATTTACCGGTTCTTTAGCGGCTATTAAAACAGTGGAGCTACGCCCCAGGGTAGGAGGGGCAATCGAATCTGTTACGGTGCCGGAGGGAAGTCTGGTTCAGAAAGGACAGATGTTATTTCAAATCGATCCGCGGCCCTACCAGGTTGTGCTTGATAGTGCACAAGCGCAATTACGACAGGCAGAAGCTCAGGCGTTCCAGGCAAGCCGCAATTACGAGCGTATTAGCCGTCTGGTAAACGGAGGTGCTGTTTCGCGTAAAGACTATGATGATGCATCTTCTGAGAAAAATGCCCGCGTTGCACAGGTTCAGGTATCGAAGGCTGCAGTCGAAGCAGCAA
>JARGOI010000123.1:2284-7023 GCA_029212275.1 Thalassolituus sp. | reverse complement strand
CCGGGCCAGCAATGCTGCACCGGAATTTTCGCTAAATCGACCTGATCACCTTCCAAGATAACTTCTTGGCAGGGCGCTTTTTTCACTTCTTTCGGCCCCATGGCCAATACTTTCTTAAAGATCGGCAGTTTCGACCACGCGTCTTTTAAGCCTTTCGGTGGCTCGGGCTCTTTCAAAAACGCGAGTAGCTTACCCACTTCACGCAAAGCTTCGACCGATTCTTCGCCCATACCCAGAGCCACGCGCTCGGGTGTGCCAAACAAATTGGCCAGCACGGGCATATCGTAGCCCTTGGGATTTTCGAACAGCAACGCTGGGCCTTTCGCACGCAATACGCGATCGGCAATTTCGGTCATTTCTAAGTAAGGATCGACTTCTGCGGAGATCCTTTTTAATTCACCACGTTTTTCTAGCAGTTTGATAAAGTCACGAAGATCTGAATATTTCACCGGGCTCTCTCTGTTCGCAGCTATTCACAGGGGGTAGGAGATTTATGATACCAGAAGGCCGCTGTGCGTGTTGAGCAAGCATTTTGAAAGAAGGGATTTAAGAAAAGATAAGGACAAGCCCATAGGAGAAGATTAAATAGCTTATGATTTATCCACTCTGAATATTTGAGTGGTACCCGCGTTCCCCTCAATAAAGCAAAACGACCGTCGGCAGTGTTTACCAACGGTCGTTTCTTTCCATGGTTTTCCCATGCTTTTCGTTTTAACTTTATCCCAAATTAGAATGCATAAAAATCGTCAAAATCGGGAAAAACTCCGCGTCGTTTTTGCGACTCTTCACGCAAATATCCATTACTCTCATCCACCGGCTCAATATGAACTTCAGGCGCATTAGGATTGGCCGCTTGCACACTGGTTGCTAAACGCCCAGAAGTCTCTTCGTCTGCAAAGTCAAAGATGCCATCTTCATCGCGATCGAATGCGAGTCGCTGACCACTGCCCGGTGCGGCGCATGTAAAGGTAATGCTATTACCCGGGATGAAACTGCTAAAGCGTAGACGACTAAAACTGCTGGCATCGCCATTCGCGTCCACGAATTCGCCACGACTATTAAACATCCAACTTTTCAGTTCCCCTCCCATAACACCATTAGCAATTAAGTCACACTGCTGTTTTCTTGGGCCGCCAGATTGAGTATGCAGCAGCGCTTGTTGCATCATTATCTCGACCAGACCAACGTCCTTTTGTGACAGTAAATTCAGTGTGACTTGCTGCCCAACGATAGGCGCTAACCCAGTGGGCATTTGCGTCACAAAATCCATCACTTCTGGGATATCTGGTGTGTCCACATGAAACACGTTTAACGACAAAAAGTTTTCCAAAGTGTCTATCGCACCGTCATGGGATATCCCAAAACCCGTCACTTGGGGACCAAGCTGTTTGGCGGTGGATGTTCTTTCGCGCAACTTCAAACCGTACATACCTACCCGCGTATAGACGTTACGTAGATGGGCAACCTTCATGTCCTGTGTGGTTTCTGTCCCTTCAAAGCTCATCAAGGTCGAGCTACCAAAGCGTTCTATATCGGGGTCAACTTGGTGACAATCATTACAAGTAATCATCGCCACGTTGCCTGTTCTTTCGGCTTCAAAGCCTGTTGTCTTTTCGTTGAAATAAATATTCTCACCAAATTTCGCGGTGTCGGTGAGGGTGTCATCAAGATTACGATTAGGATTTGGTGGATAACGCATTTGCAGCACGAAATCGGCAAACTTATTGAGCTCATCTTCGGTGGGCTCTTGTGCACGCCCTAACAGACCGGTAAATGCACCGCGAAATTCTTTAAAAGCAGCGCGCTCAAGTGATTCACCGTTGTAGCGATCTTTACCGGTACGGTCTCCACGCCAGTGTTGTGGACCTTGAAATTCCATTCCACGCAGCGATTGCGTCAGCATTGGGCCTTTTAAAGGGTGATGAATTCGCAACGAATTCATGCGCATAAAAAAGTTTACGTAATCGCGCGGGTTATAAGTGAAAGCGACATCGGGATCACCAAGATCCCAGGCGATGCCGTCCATATCGCCAAAGAGGTGACAAGAACCACAAGAAGAATCACCACGGCCCGAACTGAAACGTGCGTCATACAAGAAAGGACGCCCCTCGGTAATAAACTCAGGCTCAGGGTTATACATCGCGACGCTGTTTATTTCTTTACGCTGGTTTAAGTCAATCACCGCGATGGCGTTATTGAAGCGAGTCAGTACGTACATACGATTGCGTGCTTCATCCAGTGCGATGCCTGCAGGTCCACCACCAGAAACTTCAATTTGGTTAGCTTCTGAAGGGGTGAAGGAACCTCTTTCTAATTCACGAGTTTTGAAAATCCCCACCTTGGATGAACTGTAGGCCGCGACATAGAGATTTGTACCTGCATTGTCGACCACCATTTGCAGCGGCATCGCTAAACTGCGGGCATTCTCTGAAGGGGAGCCATCTGGATTAGCGTCACTTAAATGTGAGTTCAAATCACGGGGTGTCACTACCCCATTTTTAATGACTGTAATTTGGTTTTTGATAAAACGTCCACGCAGCGTTTGTACGTCACTGCGCTCACCGTGACCTTCAAATTTAAGTTCGTTGCGAGCATCCATATTACTGACGTAAACAGAGCCATTAACAGGGTTAACGGCAACGTTGAACAGAGCGTTACCGACACCAGAGAAACGTCCTTTAGCCGTCGGGTTAGATGCCATGGCATCTATTTCAAACACATCATAATCCGGCAGTTCAAAATAGATCTGGTGATCCCATTTTGTACCGTAAAAATCACGCCAGTTTTCCCCGTCGTACTTAACAATGACACCGGTATTCGGAGCAACTGCACCCGTGGTGTCGGTATTTGGACCGGGTTTGCCGTTCAGCGTGCTGGTTTTTCCCAGCAGACGATAATTATGTGCCGCGGTCGTAGTGCGGTTACCCGATTTATAAATCGCGGCGTACACCGTCGCGCCATCGGCGGTGACAGCTAAACCACGGGGTGCCATACCAAACAAAGTTAGTACTTTTTCTGGACCTGAGTTGGCTTTATTCGCATCAAAAATCCAAACGTCGGCACGATCAGTACTGGGCACCATAGGATCGAGTGCAGATGGGGAGTGTTGACCACGGTGAGCAGTTGTCACAAAGGCGCGGGCATTATTGTTACCCGCAAAGACGATGTCTTGTGGTTCATCGCCAACCTGCAAGGTGCGTTTCACGTAAGGAATATTAGCATCAAGATCAACAACACTGATGTTATCAGACAGGGTGTTAACGACCCATGCTTCATTATCGTTTCGCAAGGCAATAGCAACCGGTTCTAGACCGACCAGCACACTGTGTAACAGCGTGGGTTCACTGCCACTGACATCAAAAATTTCTAATTTACCGTCAGGGGTATTCAGGGCATAAAGACGCGTGTTATCGGAATTCAATACGATTGGGCGTACTTGGCCTGATTCAAAATTGGTATAAGAGCCCTGCACTTTGATATCAATAGTACCTTCAGTGCTGCCATCAAGGTTGTCACTGACGAGAAATCCAACCCGATCAAAACCGGTGTAGCCTTCGTCTGGAATGTAACGCATATTCGGTGCGGTACCCTCTAAGCGGCCATGCATTGGCGCCTCGGTCACATTCCAAGACAGCTGATTGTCTGGCTCACCATCAGGATTGAGATGCTTAGCACGAAAATCGACCTCTATGGCTTGATCCCGAAAGGTGGTGATGCCATAGGACTTAGCTTGAGGTATTTGATAAGGATTGATGTTCGCAATACCATTAATTTCTCTTGAAACGACAGGAATACTCAACACCAGCTCTAAGCTTTTTTGCCATGCATCGCCGTTTTTAGTCCCTAGACCAGAAACACTCGCGTGAGCAGTAATAGAAGTTGCAAGCATTCCCGCGCCGCAAGCCGTTAACAGCATTAGCTGACGCCAGTGAGCGATTCTAGTCATGATGATTACCTAATTTGTTTTTATTATTTTTTGTTTATTCAGCGAGAGCATCACTGCATAACAAATCATAGGTTAAAAAAAATAGAGTTCTGTAGATAGAGGCGCAGGACTGATTGGCCCTAAAGGATACATACAACCGTAATAAACGTAGTGAAGAAAGGGGCACAGAATATCTTTTCTTTCACCCTTGTGACCTTAGCGCCAGAGTCCTTTATAATCGCCGCACTCAAATAGATTGAAGGCGAAAACTTGGTGAAGGCGAAGACTTGCTTGAAGATAGCGGCCATTGCAGGTTTTAGCGGCGTTGCCTTGGGCGCCTTTGGTGCTCATGGACTAAAAAAAGTACTTAGTCCTGAGTTGATGAGCGCTTATCAAACCGGCGTTTTATACCACCTAATCCATGCGGTCGTTTTGTTGGTGTTGTCTGCTTGGTTATTTGTGCACCCTACGGTTTGGCTTCAACGCAGTGCTGTCATGATGCTCCTAGGTTTGATTTTATTCAGTGGCAGTCTCTATGCATTGGCGCTGACCGGTGAACGACTGCTCGGCATGATTACCCCGTTTGGTGGTGTTGCTTGGTTAGTGGCTTGGTCATTTCTGCTGTTGGCAGCCATTCGTTTACCAGAGCCGAAGTCATTCACTTCAGAAAAATAGCTCGTATTTTAGAAACAGGTGAAATTAGTGTCAGATCCGCAAGATCAACAAACAGAAGGTCAGAACTCTGCTGATAAGCCCGTCTATCGTCGCGGCATCAAGAGCTTCGTTATTCGTGCCGGCCGCTTAACCAAAGGAC
>JARGOI010000123.1:0-2184 GCA_029212275.1 Thalassolituus sp. | reverse complement strand
TATCGTCGCGGCATCAAGAGCTTCGTTATTCGTGCCGGCCGCTTAACCAAAGGACAGGAAGGCGCCCTTGAACGTCAGTGGCCAAGCATGGGGGTAGAGTTGTCAGATGGCATCATCCAGCCAAGCGATATTTTCGGACGCGATGGCCATGTGGTGCTAGAAATCGGCTATGGCATGGGTCAATCCTTGGTTGCCATGGCACAAGCGGCCCCAGAAAAAGACTTTATCGGTATAGAAGTGCATCTTCCGGGTGTTGGCTCGCTGTTAAATTTAGCCGAACAGGCTGGAATCTCTAACCTTCGCACCTACAAAGACGATGCCATTGAAGTATTGAAGATGTTGCCGGACAACAGCATAGATACCGTACAATTGTTTTTCCCCGATCCGTGGCATAAAAAGAAACATCATAAGCGCCGTATTGTCCAAACCGAATTCGCCCAAACTTTGCGCCGTATTCTGAAGGTCGGTGGTGTTTTCCACATGGCCACCGATTGGGAAAATTATGCAGAACACATGATGGAAGTCATGGAAGCTCAAGACGGTTATGAAAACATTGCCGATAAAAACGAATATGTTCCTCGCCCAGAACATCGTCCACTAACCAAGTTCGAAAATCGTGGTCAACTTCGAGGACATGGCGTGTGGGATTTAATGTTCAAAAAAATTAATTAAATGTCGAGAAATTGTTATGCAAAAAAAAGATAAAGAAAAAGTATTCGGTGGTGAATGGAGCGAAGCTCAGTTGCGCGATTTTTTAACCGCAGAAAGCTATGATGGTTCCGAATCTGATTATATTGCGATCATTCGCGCCTATCGTCACATGCTGCCCGAAACCTTTGCGGATTATATTGAACTGTTTACTTCCGAAGGACATAACTTAGATGCGAAAAACTCAGACGGAACAACAGCACTAGAGACCTTAAACAGTCATGTTCAAGGTCAACAATACGCAGCCATCATTGAATCGGCACGTCATTAATTTATTTGTTTTTTTACAGGTAGATAAATAGATTGCTTGATTCATTTAAGACGAGATAGGAAAGCGACATGAATAAAATAACAACAATGTGTATGACATTCGCAGCACTTCCTTTGTTAACGTTACAAGGATGCGGCGGTGGCGCAAACAACACGACGCAACCCACGCCAGAAAACCTATCTCGTTTTTCCTTAGACCCCTATGAAGCCGCTGCGGCTGACACCAATAAAGATTCCATCGTTGGTACTTGGGTCGGCGTGTACGATATTCGCCAAGATGTAGTTGGTGAGGGTGTTAGAAATCCCTTTCGCTTTATTAGCCGTAAAGAATTTTTTGTGATTAAACGTTCGGGTGATGAAACCTTCATTGGTAATTGCGATGGTTTTAATGAAACCGTTCAGGTGATTGAAGATACGTTTATTAATACCACTGCATTTCGCATATTCCAACGCAGTGAAGACAATGAATTATCCATCACCAGTGAATCCAGTGCTGCTTCTGGAGACATCAGCATTGCCACCAAATTTACCGCGCGTTTTTTAAAAGTTAAAAACACCACCCAACCACTGGGACAATTAATATGGAATTGGGAAGATGGTGACTCGGGTACTGAAGACATTTATTGTGCGGGTATCAACAATTTAGAAAATAGCGAAAATAGAATTTCGCTAAGTACTAACTTAGAGACGGGTTCTAAAAATATTCTGCAATTATCAACGATTTCCGAAGCGGCAGCGAACGATGTACTATTTCTTGATCGCCTAAACGACAAAAGTAAATATACATCTACCAATGGCGAAGACGATTATGTGTTTAACCTTAATGATCAAAACAACGTCGAAGGTTTCAGTTTTGATTTTTCATTACTAGAAGCACAAAATCAAACTGTGGTTGGCCAAGGGAGTGTGCAAGTAACGCTGCCTTGAATTTAATTGTGAAAATAATCTAGTGAATAAATGTTATCGATAGGCTGAAAATTACAAACATCACAGTCTTTTTTATATTAAAAAGCCGCTCAATTGAGCGGCTTTTTTGTTTTTGAAATTTAAAACATCTCTGATTATTTACCCACCAAACGGCCAGTAGTAATTAAAGTCGGGGAAGCGACCATTGGCTTTCTGTGCCGCTTCGCGATCGTAACCATTACCTTCTGCTGGCACCATATAATCCTGTTCTGGCGCTGCGTTTGGATCCATAGGTTGAAT
>JARGOI010000122.1 GCA_029212275.1 Thalassolituus sp. | reverse complement strand
GAATCTTTGATAGATGCCATCGCTTGCGCACGATTGGCATTCATGCGCGTATCACTGATGTTTTTCAAACCCTCATTAGTAATTTGATACAAAGTATTTTGATAAATAAAATGCTCTAGATCCGGTAACACATGCAACATACCACCGTCGGCCATCGTCACCTCAAGAATACTGCCATTGGCAAAAGGAGTAACATCACTGACCACTGCGCGACTGCCAAACACTTTGCTGAGTTGTGCTTCAATTTGAGCGGCCAGCGTGCCTTTATTTTGGGAAGAATTGGCTTGGGTCGCATTCGCTTGGGTTGCATCATTGCTTTTGGCATCAGCCACTATTTTTTCATCGGCCGCTTCTGCACACCCACTTGCAGTGATTACCAGTGTTAACAGCGCTACCTTTAAACTCTTCATGTCCGCCTGCCTTTTATATTTATAGATGAGATTGACCGGCATTAGCAACGTTAGTTGCAGCTACCGAGTCGAAAATTGATTTCGTTAAGTAGAAACGATGCCGATATTGTAAACAAAAAAAGCGGGCACAAGGCCCGCTTTTCACGTCTTTACAAAGGAAAGGTTTAAACCTTTTCTTTGATACGCGCTGACTTACCGCTACGCTCACGCAAGTAGTACAACTTAGCCTGACGTACATCACCACGACGTTTAACAGCAACGCTGTCAATCATTGGGCTGTGAGTCTGGAAAGTACGCTCTACACCAACACCGTGAGAAATCTTACGGACGGTGAATGCAGAGTTTAGACCACGGTTACGCTTACCGATTACCACACCTTCAAATGCCTGAAGACGCTCACGGGTACCTTCAATTACTTTTACCTGTACAACAATGGTGTCACCAGTGCCGAATGCAGGGATATTGTCTTTCAGCTGAGCGGTTTCGATCTGCTGAATGATTAGGTTCTTGCTGCTCATTGTTCGCTCCTTAACAGTCTGATGACGCGTGTTTGCGTTCATTCAGGAATTCTGTCAATAACTTCTGTTGTTCGTTAGTCAGTTCCAGCGCTGCCAGTAAATCTGGTCTGCGTTCCCAAGTTCGACCCAATGCCTGCTTTAATCGCCACAGGCGGATTTTTTCGTGATTGCCGCTTAATAACACTTCCGGCACCACTTGCCCTTCGTACTCTTCAGGGCGTGTGTAATGTGGACAATCGAGCAACCCGTTCATAAACGAATCCTCAACCGCCGATTGATCATGTCCCAATACTCCGGGCACCAATCGGATAAGCGCATCCATCAAGGTCATTGCAGCTAATTCGCCACCGCTTAAAACAAAATCACCGACAGACCATTCTTCGTCGATTTCCGCTTCAAGCAAACGCTCGTCGATACCCTCATATCGTCCTGCCACTAAGATCAATTTATCGGACTGTGCTAATTCTAGTACACCCGCTTGATCTAGCTTGCGACCCTGAGGTGATAAATAAATCACCTTAGTATCGTCTCCGGCTGCCGCTTTCGCAGCATGTATGGCATCCCGTAATGGCTGAACTTTCATCAGCATTCCAGGACCACCGCCGTAAGGACGATCGTCCACGGTTTGGTGTTTGTCGTCGGTGAAATCACGAGGATTCCAGCTTTCGATTTCAACTCTGCCCTGTTTCACTGCGCGCCCGCTGACACCATATTCGGTTAGCGATTGCAGCATTTCTGGAAACAGAGTCACTACACCAAACCACACCGGTATTCACTCCTTCCAAGCTCTTTGGCGTTAGCCTGAGCTGGATTAAAAATCCGGATCCCAATCCACCTGAACAACAGAGCCATCCAGATCGACTTCAAGAATGTATTGATCAACAAAAGGCACTAATCGTGGTTGCTTATCGATACTGCCTACGCAGGGTACGATCGACAACACCTGATTCCCACCTCCGGAATCAAACAGTTCTTTCACTTGGCCCAACAAAACGCCTTCTGTGTTTTTCACGTTCAGGCCTTCTAGCTGGAACCAATAATGTTCGTCTTCATCAAGTTCGGGTAAGTCTTCTTGCGGTATGGCGATATCACATTGACGAATGGCCAGTGCTAAATCACGATCATTTATACCTTCAAGAAAGGCAACAATGCCCTTACCTTGGGGCTTACCTTCCAGTACTTTGTATTGCTTCCATTGGTCTCCAACACGGAGATACCAAACGGGGTACTCTAGGATATTGGTCATTGGTTGTGTGTAAGAATGTACCTTTACCCAACCTTTGATACCAAACGCAGTGCTTATTTTGCCAAGAACGCGAAAGTCCTTATCTACCACTGTGTTCTCCCCTCGCCACTGATGTAGTGGTGCACTAATTAAGCTTGAGCTTTCTTAGCGTCTTTTAATAGCTTAGTAACGCGTTCAGTTGCCTGAGCACCTTTGCTAACCCAATATTCAACACGCTCTAGGTCAACACGTAACGCTTCTTCTTGACCACGGGCAATCGGGTTAAAGAACCCAACACGCTCGATAAAACGGCCGTCGCGAGGCGAACGCGCGTCTGCTACGTTAATGTGATAAAAAGGGCGTTTTTTAGAGCCACTTCGGGCTAAACGGATAACTACCATAAAGTAAATACACTCCGGTCGTTTCATCAAGTGATGGGTTTTGGGATCGCCCATCGTTAAAAAACCTATTTGCTCTGAATTGACGAATACGTCAGTTCCAAACAAACAGGGCCACAAGTCGCCGTCCATACGGACCACGCCTAGTAAAAGGGCGCGTAGTTTACGGTAAACGCATCATCTAAAGCAAGCAATTTGACAGGCTGGCATATTTATTGAGTGATGCACTACCTTACTAATGCATCGCTTTCTTTGTGGCGTCCGTTGAAGCGCCTTCTGACTCGGAGGATTTTGGGGTGGAGATCATCATCGACGTCACCGAAGCAATCAATAACATGCATCCTAATAATAAGAAGGCTTCGTTGTAGGCCATGACCATCGCCTGTAGGGTAATGTCTTTCATCATCACGCCCATGGCTAGGTCTTCCGACCCGAGCTGTGTCGTCATCTCAGAAAGGTACTCGGTCAGATTTTGGCTGCCCGAAACCACCCGCTCTTGTAAATGAACCAAGTGCAGATCAGTGCGCTCACTCAGTTGCGTGGCCAACAGAGAAATACCAACAGCACCACCAAGGTTTCTCATCACGTTAAATAACGTCGACGCCGAGGGCACTTCTTCTTGTTTAAGATTCTGTGACGACATAATGGTCAGTGGCACCATAATAAAAGGCTGCCCCACCGCTCGCACCAACAACGCAGGAATCAATGAGCTTCCGGCGTAATCGAGACTCATATGAATGTTCATCAATAAACTGAGTCCCACCACCAAAAAACCAAACGCCACTAACCATTTCGCGTCGATATATTTCAATAGGCGAGGGATGATGGGATAAAACGGTAATTGCGGAAACCCTACCCACATTAAAACCAATCCAATATCCATGGCGGTGTAGTCATGCACCGACGCTAAGTACAACGGCACCAAATAGACCGAACCAAATAGCCCGGCCCCCAACATAAAGTAGGCCACACACGATAAGCGAAAATCGCGTTGGGTAAACAAACGCAAATTCACTAACGGATGTTCTGAAAACCATTGCCGTCGAATGAAAACAAATAAACTGATACCTGCTATTAGCGCTAGCCAACGGATGTATTCGGTTTCAAACCAATCTTCGCGAGCCCCTTCCTCCAGCATAACTTCTAAGCACCCCATGCCCAGAGCCAGAGTCACAATACCAATCGTATCGATACGCTTAAGCTGTGTTGGATCACCCTCACTGCGTTCTAAGCCGTGGTAAAGCATCCATATCACCAGCGCCCCGGGCACGACGTTAATATAAAAGATGTAATGCCAGCTAAAGGTTTCGGTCAGCCATCCCCCTAAGGTAGGCCCAATGGTCGGGGCAAAGGTCGCGGTCACGCCAAACAGCGCCATCCCCACTGCCCGTTTTTCGGCCGGTAACAAGGTGACAATGAGGGTGAACGCCATCGGAATAAGTGCACCGCCGGTGAAACCTTGCAATGCACGAAATACGATCATGGATTCAAGGTTCCATGCTGTCGAACAAGCAAGCGAGGCCGCAATGAATGCCGCCCCATTCCACATCAGATAGCGTCGAGGTGATAACCAAGCTGCAAAAAATGCAGTAAGCGGTATCGCAATCATTTCAGCAACAAGATACGAGGTCGCTATCCACGACGACTCATCCAAGGTCGCACCCAGCGCGGCCTGAATATCTTTTAAAGACGAGTTGGTAATTTGAATATCAAGAATGGCCATGAAGGCGCCAATTAAGGCGCCGCCAACCGCTAACCACTCACGTGGTATCGATTTCATATTGATTAAGAATCTTTAGCGCTGGTGATAATAGTGGTAACAGCCGACATGCCCGGACGAATGCCCGCTAACACTTGGTCGTCATCAAAGACGATTTTCACCGGCAAGCGCTGCACTACTTTAGTAAAGTTTCCGGTGGCGTTTTGTGCAGGAAGTAAGGCAAATTCAGATCCTGTGGCCGCATAAAAACTGTCTACGTGTCCGCTAAAGCGTTTGCCAGGAAAAGCATCCAACTCGATTTCCACCGCGTCGCCGATATGGATGTCACCAATCTGAGTCTCTTTATAATTGGCATAAATCCATACAGGATCGGTGACAATACTCAGTAACCGTTGACCCGTGTGCACCGATTGGCCTAATTGCACTTGGCGACTGGTCACAATACCTGCGCGCGGTGCGATTACTTTGGTATAACTAAGATGCAACTCGGCACTGTGTTGTTGTGCCTTGGCAGCCGCCACATCGGCCTGCAGTTCAGGTTCTTCAGAATGAATGGTTGCCAACGCGGCTTTGGCTGCCGCTAATTTGGCCTGCGCTTCATGCAGATTGGCATTGGCTGCAGACAAGGTTAACTCAGCCGCTTCTAAATTATCGGTCGATGCGTACTGGCTGCTTTTAAGTTTGGTGACTCTATCCAACTGCTGTTGCGCTCTTTTAAGCTCAGCTTGGGCTGCTTCGAGAGACGCCTTAGACACTTGAATTAATGAAGACTGCTCAGCTTCTCGATCGCTTAGATGAACCAAGACGGCCTCGGCTTTCTGACGTTGTGCTCGGGCCTGTGCCAATTGCGCCTCAGCAACACCATCATCAAGATGGACCAATTCAGCACCCTGCTCTACTCGTTGATTTGCAGGGGCAGAGATATGTACGACCGTTCCATCAATCGCCGTCATCAACGGAATAATGTCGGCTTTTACATAAGCATTGTCGGTGGTTTCACGCCCTTGATGCAGCCACCACCAGTAACCAGCAGCAAAAGCAATAATCACTAAAACAACGGCCATCTTTACTTGCTTAGCCATGCACAGACCTTATCGGTAAATTTGAAAGCAGATAGTCTAATGGGTGATGCCCAAGAGTAAACAGAAGATTCGTAAACAAAAGAATCGCAAATAAAAGATATAACCATTTGGAATAATAAATACACTATTAATTCTTTTGTGCTCAGTAGTGAGGATAATATACTAGACTTAATGAAATCGTTAAGTCCGGGTGAACAACCCAAGGAATCCCCATGAAGACCGCAGAAATCGCATCGGCAAACATCATTAGCCGAGTAGGTTCAAACAATCTTGGTTTAAGCAAAGAAGCCATAGAAAAGCTTAATCAAGAATATCTACCTCTTCACTTTGAAGAGCGCATTCGCCGTGTTTATCAAGATTTTGAACCGCAAGACATTCTTGTTACTTCATCATTTGCTGCGACGTCTGCCTACTTCCTGCACATTATTGCTGGGATCCGTCCTGAGCAAGTGATTCACTTTGTAAACACTGGCTACCATTTTTCGGAAACGCTTAACTACCGAGATTATCTGACTGAGAAGTATAGCTTAACTGTAGAAGATCTGACTCCCGATAAGCATTTACATGCCTATTCGCAATCTGAACACCTGTGGGAGTCTGATCCAGATCTATGTTGCTCGGTGAACAAAATTAAACCCTTGGAAGAAGTGAAAAGCCGCTACAAGGTTTGGATCTCAAGTTTGATGGGTTGGCAGTCAGACCACCGTGCCTCGCTGAATATCTTTGAAGAGCGTCGCGGCATTATTAAGTTTAATCCGATGTTGGACGTCACCAAAGAAGAGCGCGATGCCTACATTGCTAAACACGACTTACCCTTCCATCCATTGGTAGCTGAAGGCTATGAGTCGATTGGTTGTTCACACTGTACCGTCAAAGGCGAAGGTCGAGCTGGACGTTGGCAAGGGAAAGAAAAAACAGAGTGTGGGTTGCATCTGTAATTCATAAATCGGCAAGGTTAATTAAGAAAACCTACCGCACTTAGGAACAAGGCCCAGTCAGCAAAGCAATTTTTGCTGTCTGGGCTTTTTTATTACGATTATTTCTTGGGTCGCTCATTTTCCGGAACAATACTAAGTCGGTAAAGATCATGACGACGATCGCGCATCGTATGCACACTGCCGTGATTGTGCAGTTGATTGAGCAAATCCAAATTGACGTCGGTCAGTACCGTCATCTCCGAATTGGCGGTTGCCTCGGCCTTAATCGCTGTGGTCGGGAAAGCAAAATCGGATGGCGTAAACAGTGCTGATTGCGCGTACTGAATGTCCATGTGATTCACCTTAGCTAAATTACCCACCCCGCCAGCAATTGCTACATAACACTCATTTTCAATGGCGCGCGCCATGGCGCAATGACGTACTCGTGTGTATCCATTTTGGGTGTCAGTGAGGAAAGGAACGAATAAAATCTTCATGCCTTGGTTCGCGAGCAAACGTATATATTCTGGAAATTCCACGTCGTAACACACCACCACACCAATTTTGCCGCAATCGGTATCCAACACTCGTACATGATCACCACCACGCATTGCCCACCCACGAGCTTCGGAAGGGGTAACATGGGCCTTATCATAACGTTCCCAACTGCCATCACGACGGCATAAGAAACCTGAATTATAAAGTTCTTCGCCATCCAACAAAGGCATGGAGCCGGTAATGATATTGATGTTGTAACTGATGGCGTATTCGCAACATTTACTGCGAATGTCATCGGTAAAACC
>JARGOI010000121.1:1829-7084 GCA_029212275.1 Thalassolituus sp. | reverse complement strand
GATATTGATCTTAGACGAAGCCACATCAGCACTCGATTCGGAAGTAGAAGCAGCAATTCAGGTCAGTTTAAACCGCCTAATGGAAAACAAAACCGTGATTGCCATCGCCCATCGTTTATCAACGATTGCGGCAATGGACCGTCTGATTGTATTGGATGAAGGGAAAATTGCTGAGCAAGGCACGCATCAAGAATTGCTGGCCCACGGTGGAATTTACGCCCAGTTGTGGGCGCATCAAACCGGTGGCTTTATCGGTGAAAATTAATCACCAATGACGAAATGCTTGTCTTTATGCCATGCAATTTCTAAAGATACGCATTTCTAAAGATACGCGTTTCTAAAAACAGGCATTTCTATAGACAGGCATTTTGATTAACGAAAAGAAGTACGGTCTTTGAAGGGCCGCTTTTTCGTCTCATCCTTAGTCATGCCATTATTGATCGCAATACGATTATTTTTACGACCCAGCAAACGCATTTGCACCCAACGCTCCCAGCGCAAGGTTTTGTTGGTGTCAGCTTGCCACGTCTTTTTAAACAAGTACTTGGTCGCTGCTACGGCGTCGGGTGACTTACTCACAATTACCTTTGCCAACTCTTCAGCAGCCGCTGCAGGGTCGTCCGCAAGACGGCTGATTAAGCCGTATTCAAACGCTTCTTGAGCACTGAATTGGCGGCCTGTCATGGTCAGCTCTTGAGCAATGTCTATACGGGTTAACTGTGACAAAGTCACCATGCCACTCATATCGGGGATTAATCCCCACTTCATCTCCATAATACTGAATAAGCTATCAGGATGAGCAATGCGATAGTCTGTCGCCAGCGCAATCTGCATTCCACCGCCAAAACAATTGCCATGAATTGCACAAATCACTGGAATCGGTAAGTCACGCCAGCAGTGCGCAATGTCTTGCGCTAAATTAAGTTTACGCCATGGCCATTTTAAAAATAGTCGAGCGACATCCTTGGGGTTTGAGCTGACGGCTTTAAAATCTAAGCCTGCGGAAAAAGACGGGCCAGCCCCCTGCAAAATCACCGCCCGAATAGAGCGATCTTTGCGAATACGCTTGGCGGTAGCAGTCATCTGATAAAACATCTTCATATCAAGGCCATTATGCTTTTCTGGGCGGTTTAACGTAACCCAGGCAATAGCATCGCGAACTTCACATAAAACACGCGCAGTGTCGATATTTTCTGAGATTGGTGCAGATGATGAATTCATTAATGCTCGCCTCTTTCATTAAGTGCTTACTCTTAAGTATTTGCTCTTAAATGCTAAGTCTTAAGTGTACTTTTACATGCGTATTTAAGTACGCAGCAGAGGCAATATGATAACCAAAATGCAGCCACGAGGCTGCATTTATTACGATTTAAAGCTTGTTAAAGAGGGATAATTGGGAAATGGTGGTATAGCTTTGTTGTGCAGCTTCCAACAAAAATGTTTGTAGACTCAAACGACTGACCGCTTCGGCAAAGTCAACATCTGACAGTTCAGACAAGACTTCTTGGCTGACCAATTTTACATCAGCACTTAAATTTCGCGCGTTTTCAACCACGTTCAAACGCGCACCCAATTGACTACGCACTTCTGAAACCGACGACTGAGCAAACGATAAATTCGTTAAAGTATCTTCCAATAGTATCGCTAACGTGGCCGAATCTTGCGGATTATCTTGCAATGAATCTAAGCCCTGCTGTAAGCGAAATACCGTGTCAGTGATACTTTGCTTTGGCGACGATTTCACTAACACTTGATCACCAGTTTCTGGCAGACCACTAATATTGAAACTGATTCCAGCCACGTTAAGACTAGCACCGGTATCGTAGGGTTGATTGGACATACCTTCAATAACGCGATTATCCGAAGCGCGACGCACCGTGTAATTTGCCCCTTTCGGATCGATGGCAGATTCCGGATTAAAGGTCACAATAATATCGTCAGGATAAAACTCTGAATAGGCATCTTCGTCGGTAACAAATCCTGCATTTATTTGAGTTGACCCAGTATTTTTGGGACTTACTTCGGTGGTAAAGGTATTTTTTGCAGAACGCACATCGGTGAATAATTGCTTGCCGCTGTCGCCCGTGGCGATACGCGTTGTATCTCCAATGGCTAAGTAACGTTGTCCTTCATCCCCTTTAAATTCATAACGCCCAGTATCTTGCTGCTGAAATGGTGCTTCACCGCCTTTAAAACCCGCAAAAATATACTCACCGTTAGGATCCCGCGTATTAAATAGCGCAACCAGACCTTTCTGTATTTGAGAAATTTCAGCCGAAATAGCTTGTCGATCAGTCGTGGTCAGCGTTCCCGCACCAGCACTGACGGTTAATTCTTGCAAACGAGTCAAATTATCAGTAACAGAACTGAGTGTTGCTTCCTCTAACTTCAAACGATTTTCAGCCGCGGTCATATTACGTTCGTATTGATCGCGTTGCGCTAAATCTTGCTGTAATTGCAGTATTTTTGTCGATGCAATGGGGTCATCTGCTGGCGTCAGCACGCGACGGCCACTGGAAACCTGTTGTTGAGTCCGATTTACCGCCTGTTGGTTGTCCAAAATAGCGTTTAATCCGGAATTAAATGATTGTAATGTCGCTATGCGCATATTGCACTCCTAGCAAACTTTCACTTAAGTTTGTTAGCAAAATTTTTTTAATATCCGAACTGATACTTCGGAGCTATATTTCTGTGGCTACATTTTTGTAACTATATTTTTTGTTACTGTATTTTTTAACTTTTATCGTTGATTTTGAAATTCTCAATTTACTCATTTCAATATTGAATCTTTTACCTAAACGTCGCTATTAAGGTTTCAAATATTTGTCGAGCTACCGAAATAACTTGAGCACTAGCGTTGTAGGCCAGTTCGTATTTAATTAACGCCGCGGCTTCTTCATCTAAGTTAACGCCAGAAGTGCTGTCGACTGAACTCTGAGAGTTACGTAATAAAGTTTCGCTAGAATCTCGATTGATTTGAGCACGGCTGGTGACCGATCCAACCTTCTCGACTAAACGTGCATAAGATTCTGAATAACTTGTATTCGTCCCGACCGTATCACGGCTTTGTAAATCTGCCATGGCACTGCCGTTACGACTATCAGACGTACCGTCTTTATTAAATTGTACAGTAAACTCATCGCCGCTTTGCGCCACGCCATCGACACTGACCTGAAATCCAAAATGTACTGGACTACCGACTGGTTCTGCATCAAATAAATTATTTCCTGGTGGTGCAATGGATATCGAATAGTTCTGGTCGACTTCTATCTTTATTTGTCCCCCCATGGCAATTTTGTTCGAACCATTAGGCCCAGTTCCACTTAATTCTAGGCGAGATTGAAAGCTCACTTGGCCACGTTCATTAATAGTTATGTCTAAATCGCCCGAAAAAACCATGCCACTAGATTCTAGTTTTTGTCGAAATCCTGCTAATAAATCATCTCCAGTGGCATATTTTCCCGTCATTTCAATAGCAAAATTTCCTTGCCCTGGCACTTCAAATTCATAGATATAAGGACCACTCTCTGAAAAGTCATACCCTTCAAATTCATTAAGTAATTCATCTGGAGAAACGTCAGCCTCAGTTAAAGCGATGACCTCTCCAGAGCTTACTTTGACACTGTCTTCCAAATCGCCCTTCACTTCCAGATCAATATCGTCACCGTTTAAGGCAATGACAGTTAATTTCGCACCATCACTGCGAGCTACGATGCCTTTTTCTTGTAAATCGAAATTGGCATTAATACGATCCGCGATAAAGTTCAAATCTAAAGGACTAGGCACTTCAGCTGGATAGCCAGACTCATATTTATTTTGGTTGCTTCCCAATACATCCGTTAATTTAATACCATTGATCGATATCTCCATTGGCATAAATCCATTTGGATCTTGTGATAAATCACTGATTTGCATCGTGGTGCGCGCGGTTGCACTGACTCCCTGACGTTCACTAATTAATTGAGCAATTTCTCTAGCAGACGCATTTTCTGGAGTCAGCAGTGTTTTTTGTGTGACCGACTGACCGGTACTCGGATTAGTGAACGAAATATTTATGCGTTCAGGAAAAAAACCATTCACTGCATCCACTACTGCTGCAGGTGCCGACGCTTGATATGTCGGTGCCGTCGCTAGTACACCACCAAAACTTGTGAAACCAAGTTTGCCTTCATTTTCGGGCAGCATATTATTAGCAATCCCTGGAACAAACTTTTGATTCATTAACGGTGGAAATAACGGTATCGGATTACCCGGATCGGTATTATCCAAAACGTCATAGCTGGTGGGTGAAGTAAATCGAATAATGATGGGCGGAGCCATGTCATTATCGCTAAAATAATCACTGTTAAGATCGTATACTTCACCCTGATCAATACTTGCAGAACCACGATTACCAATCGCAGCGTCGGTCGAAATGGGAGACGCCAAGGCAATTTGCTCACCGCGGGTAACAAAGACATTTAACTCTGCCGATTCGTTACGCGTAGGTCGTATTGCAAAGCGATCGCCTTTTTGAAAGCTTCCACTTTCAAAGCGAATTTCCATACCCTCGATGAAAATAGACTCTGGAAAAGAACCACTCAAAGCATCCGTTTCTAAAATTTTATTGTCGCTAATCCGAGTCACACGATAGGAATTATTGTCTGGTCCAGGAAAGTGTATTTCATAGTCACTAGTGGATAATGCCGATGCATCGTCAATATAAACCGAAATCAATCTGTCGTCCGGCTGAGCATTATTTCGGCTGCCAGAGACTCGCTGATAAACACGATCTGGACCATTAATGTCCTCGAAAAATTCCCCACCAACAATACCATCGTAATCAATACCCAAACGATGCTGATCGTTCATTGTTTGCGCAATGACCAAACTTAAGCGACCTAGGTTATTGATGGCCGGATCGAGAACTTCTTCTCGAAATTCTAGAATCCCGCCTAGTTGTCCGCCGGTTAGCTGTGCAGTGACGTTCTGAATTTGCGTCCCTTTAGTGAAATATAAATCTGCACGACTGGGATCACTGGCACCATTATCTGCATACAAACGATTAAATTCATTACCAATGACCAGTGCTTGGCCGTTACCGATCAAAACATTGACAGCGTTATCGTCTTGGGTAACCGTCGTCACTTCAACGAATTCGGATAAATCTTTTAATAATTTATCGCGCTGATCAAGTAGTTCGTTAGGCTTATCACCGCGGGCACCAGCACTGGCAAATTGAATTTGTTCGTTCAATTCTGCAATAGACTCAGCGA
>JARGOI010000121.1:0-1729 GCA_029212275.1 Thalassolituus sp. | reverse complement strand
GCACCAGCACTGGCAAATTGAATTTGTTCGTTCAATTCTGCAATAGACTCAGCGATGGTCGAAATAGAACTGGCAATAACGTCCATCTGACCATTGATGATTTTATTTTGCTCGGTTAAACGATCACTAATAATAGTAAAGCGATCGCTTAGGCCATTAGCCTCACTGATCAATACTTCGCGAGCAGGCAATGACGATGGATCATCGACCGCCGCTTGCATGGCGCCAAACATGGTTTCTAAACCCGGCTGAACGCCTGTACCACTGTCCGCCAACAGGCTGTTTATTTGTCCGGCATTCACCGCTAAGGCATTAAAGGATTCAAAGGTTGTGGTGTCGCGACGTAGTTGCTCGGTTAAAAATTCGTCATACACACGACGTACAGAATCGACGTTGACGCCCGAACCAATCCAATTGCCATTGTATTGTGGATCATTTTCAGTAAACGATACCTGCTGACGGCTATATCCTTCTGTTCCGGCATTGGTAATGTTATTACCGGTAACCGTTAGCGCAGTTTGCTGGGCACGTAATCCAGAAATACCAATATCAAGAATATTAGCCATCGATATTTACTCCTCGTTGTGCAGGAGCAAGTGAAGACATTGGAACAGCACTGTTAAGCACATCACCATGATAAATAGATTCGATCTTACGACCGTACTCTGGGTCGGTGGCATAGCCCGACTTTTGTAATGCGTGTCCGTAATCATCGCCACTGACGTTTTGATTAATGGCATTCTGATAACGACGCGATTCTTGTAAGAACTTAGCGTAATCTTCCATACCATCTTCCAAAGAAGCGTAGGCACGAAAATTAGCGGTTTCGTTAACACGCACACCTTGACGATATTCATGGGTTCCAATTGACACAACATCACCCTGCCACTGACTGCCGGCTTTAATACCAAAAAGATTGTGGACAGATTCACCTTGTTGATTTTGGATGGTATGTTTACCCCAACCTGTTTCTAATGCGGCTTGTGCAACAATGGCTTTAGGATCAACACCAATTTCTTTGCCGATTTTTTCTGCAAAGGGATATAAGGTGGCGACAAAGTCTGCCGCTGTGGCAAATTGCTGCCCTTTCTTGCCGCTAATAGGTGTTATCGAACTAATATCAGATTCGTATGTGGCTTTGGCTACAGTCGGCTTAGCTGTATGCGCTTGATCGCTGAACGGATGGATCGTTGATTTGGGTAATTCATGTAATTTCCCTAATTCTTCATCCACCTTTTTCAGAGCATGGGCAAAACCGGGAACACGACGATCGAAAATTTTATCTTGATCTATCTTGGCGACACGATGGGAATCGTCGCCGTATTGAGCCATTAACTGGCGATGTATTACGTCGGCCAAGCCCGTGCCTTGCTGGCTCTGGCCAGTACGCCCTGTAGCACCGCCAGAAGTTAGCGAAACAGCTAACTGGTCGTCATACATGCTGCGATAAAAATCGCTCTCAGGAGAGCTGAGCATAGAATCTTCTGCCAACACGTCACTGGCTTTACGCATAGACGACAGCATCATATTCATAAACATAGATTCAAACTGCTGCGCGACTTGCATCATGGCAGCACTTTTATCTTCTTTTCCAAGCGCATTGATCTTCTGTAAACCATTAAGATCGGTATATACGCTGGCAGCATTGGCTTGTGATTGAATCATGCAATTTACCTCTAATAAGGAAACTGCAAAAGGCGGGCCATGTTGTTAAACATGTGATTTAAAA
>JARGOI010000120.1 GCA_029212275.1 Thalassolituus sp. | reverse complement strand
TGCGTTAACATGCCTTCGGTAATAATAAATTTGATGATGTCGTCGAGGCCTTCGGCTTTTTTGAGGTTAGAAAATACAAAGGGACGTTCGCCGCGCATTTTCTTGGCATCACGATCCATTACTTCCAACGAGGCACCTACCAAAGGTGCTAGATCGGTTTTATTGATGATTAATAAATCCGAGCGGGTAATACCGGGGCCACCTTTACGGGGAATTTTGTCACCGGCAGACACGTCAATCACGTAAATGGTTAAGTCCGATAATTCTGGGCTAAAGGTGGCGCTGAGGTTGTCGCCGCCGCTTTCGACAAAGACAACGTCGAGATCGGCATGGCGATGCATTAATTCGTCGATGGCAGCAAGGTTCATTGAGGCATCTTCGCGGATCGCGGTGTGCGGGCAACCACCGGTTTCAACACCCATAATGCGATCGGCGGATAGGGCTTCGTTTTTGGTTAAAAAGTCGGCATCTTCTTTGGTGTAAATATCATTGGTGACAACGGCAATGTTGTAATGGTCGCGCATGGCGCTGCACAACGAGCGTAATAAGGCCGTTTTTCCTGAGCCAACTGGGCCGCCGACACCGACCCGTAGAGTTTGTTTTTTCATGTTTATGTCTCCATTAATTCAATAATTTTTTGCGCTACTCTTTTTTAAATCTGTCCTGAAACTGTCTTTAAATAGTTATTAAAAGAACAGGATTTAAGAGCGAAACAATCGTGTGTATTGTGATTCGTGCTGAGCACTGGCAATGGCCAATGCTGGTAACGTACTGCCAATCTCGTCTTCAGCGACCGCGTAAGATTCGGCGATCACGCGAGGAATATCCTGCTGCAACTCCCCTAATAATAATTGTGCTTGGGTTTGGCCAAGTGGTACCAATTTGGTGGCGGCGGCGATTTGGTTTTCTAACCACGACCAGCTTAATCCACTGGCGGCGGCATCAAAAGGAATTTGCCAAAACACTGCTGGCCAAGCATAAAGCGCGACAAAACTGATGTCGGAACGATGAATAATATTCTCTGGTAACGGCACCGATAACGATTTTAATAACCGCAATAACGCCTCGCCCATCGCCGTATCGGTTAAACGCAATTCGCTGCTTTCGCGACTGGCTAAGGCCAGGTCATTCCATTGTTGCCAACGGACTGAGTCGTTATTTTGTGCTGCTTCCATAGCACCACGTAAAATCGGAAGATCGACCTGAGTTAAGGTTTCGGCCAATTGCAGACTCAACCAATCGCGCGTTTCCGCTAGATTTTTCACCCAACCGTTTTCCACCGCAAATTCCAATCCTTGCGAAAAGGCATAGCCACCGACGGGCAAGCTGACACTGGACAGTTGCATCAAGCGCAATAAGGCTGGGCTATTGATGCTGACTGAATGTGCTTCAGTGGTCATGGCTATTCCCATGTTTTGTGTGCCCGTGTTCATCTGAATGGTCATGGCTATTCCCGTGAGAATGCTCGTCGTGATCGTGATCGTGAGAGTGCCCATGACCATATCCCGGAGCGTAGGCACCAGATTCTGGCACAAATACGGCACTCTCGTGGGTGACCACTAAGCCCAATAAATGCAGCATGTCTTCTAATACATGGTCGGGTTTTATGCGTAAAAAACGCTCACCCACTTCTACTTTGACGTGACGGTTACCTAAGTGATAACAGGCTTTGGCAAAGGTTTGCCAGTCGTCGCAACTGACATGAGCAACGTCTTCTACCGCCCCCTGTACTTGGATAATTGCGCCACAGGTGGCACGTAAATATTCACCGACAATCAGTGGTTTGCCACGTTCTAAAAATAATCGAACTTCCGCGCCGTCGGTGCTTTGCAAACGCATGCGTCCACGGTCGCGTTGTTCGTAATTAAGAATTACCGTGGCGATAACAGCATCGTGGCAATGTGTGCCTATTCGTTCATAAACGTCATACATAAAGCGGTTGCCTTAAAATAAATTGTACAGTTGCGCCAAGGGTAAAACGGTGGCAGGTTCACAGGTCAATAGTTCGCCGTCAGCGCGTACTTCGTACGTTTGTGGATCGACCGTAATGTTGGGCGTCCAATCGTTCAGTACCATGTCGGATTTACGAATATTACGTGTATTTTTGCACACGGCTAAATTGCGATGCAGGCCCAGTTTCGTGCCAACGTCATTCTTTAATGCCGCCGCTGATACAAAGGTCAAGCAATTGGTTGCCGCGGCACGACCTAGTGCACCGAACATCAGTCGATAATGCACCGGCTGAGGCGTGGGGATTGAGGCATTGGGGTCGCCCATGGGTGCGGCCGCTATCATGCCGCCTTTAATAATTAACGACGGTTTTACTGCAAAAAATGCCGGTTTCCACAACACTAAGTCGGCCAGTTTGCCGGGTTCTATCGAACCAATTTCGTGCGATACGCCGTGGGTAATGGCGGGATTGATGGTGTATTTGGCGATGTAGCGACGGGCACGAAAGTTATCGGCACCTAGCTCTTCGTCTTCTGGCAACAAGCCAAATTGCGTTTTCATTTTATGCGCGGTTTGCCAAGTTCGTGTGATCACTTCACCGACACGGCCCATGGCTTGCGAGTCGGAAGAAATCATACTGAAGGCACCACGGTCGTGGAAAATATCTTCCGCGGCGATGGTCTCTTTACGAATGCGCGAATCGGCAAAAGCGACGTCTTCGGGAATGCTGCTGTCGAGGTGATGACACACCATCAGCATGTCTAGGTGTTCGTCGACGGTGTTGGCGGTGTACGGACGCGTTGGGTTGGTGGACGAAGGTAATACGTTGGGATAAGCGCACGCTCGGATAATGTCGGGCGCGTGACCGCCGCCAGCGCCTTCGGTGTGGTAGGTATGAATTACACGATCTTTAAACGCACCAATGGTGTCATCAACAAAGCCAGATTCGTTCAGGGTGTCGGTATGAATCGCGACTTGTACGTCATATTTTTCTGCCACGCTTAAACAGCAGTCGATAGACGCGGGTGTGGTGCCCCAATCTTCGTGCAGTTTTAAACCACAGGCACCGGCTTCGAGTTGTTCTTCCAAAGCGGCCGGTAAGCTGGCGTTGCCTTTGCCTAAAAAGCCAAAGTTCATTGGCAAATCGTCGGTGGCTTGCAACATTTTTCCAATGTACCAAGGGCCCGGTGTACAGGTCGTTGCATTGGTGCCTGTCGCTGGGCCAGTGCCACCGCCGATCATGGTGGTGACGCCGCTCATTAGGGCTTCTTCGACTTGCTGTGGGCAAATAAAGTGAATGTGCGCATCAATACCACCGGCGGTGAGAATTGACCCTTCGCCGGCAATGACTTCAGTGCCGGGGCCAATAATAATATCGATGTTGTCTTGGATGTCGGGGTTGCCCGCTTTGCCAATGGCAAAAATGCGTCCGGCTTTAATTCCGACGTCGCCTTTAACAACGCCCCAATGGTCGAGTACCACGGCGTTGGTAATGACTAAATCGACCGCGGTGTCGTTGGTGTACTGACTTTGGCCCATGCCATCACGAATTACTTTGCCGCCGCCGAATTTTACTTCGTCGCCGTAGGTAGTGAAGTCTTTTTCAATTTGGATAAACAGTTCGGTGTCGCCTAAGCGCACTTTATCGCCGACGGTGGGACCAAACATTTGCGCGTAGGCAGTGCGATCCATAGTTTTCTTGCTGGTATCTTTGCTCATGATGCATCTCCATCCAAACTGCCCATCACGTCGCCACGGAAACCGTACGCTTTGCGATCTCCAACATAGGCGACTAATTCGACTTCGCGACCTTGACCGGGTTCGAATCGAACCGCTGTGCCAGAGGCAATGTTCAAGCGAAAGCCTTTGGTTTTTTCGCGGTCAAAGGTGAGCGCCAAATTGGTTTCGTAAAAGTGGTAATGCGAACCCACTTGTACCGGACGGTCGCCGGTGTTTTCGACACGCAGTGTCAGGGTTTCTCGACCTTCATTGAGAATAATGTGGCCGGGTGCGGCAATTATTTCACCTGGAATCATAATATTTACCTCTTTAATTTAAAAAACGTCATGTCAGATAACGTGATCATTACCGGCGTTTTTAAACAATGGGTTCGTGCACAGTGACTAATTTGGTGCCATCTGGAAATGTCGCTTCTACCTGAACTTCGTGAATTAATTCAGGCACTCCGTCCATCACTTGATCTGCAGTAAGAAGTGTTTTGCCGTAGCTCATTAATTCAGCCACGGTTTTGCCATCGCGCGCACCTTCGATAATTTCCATGGATAAAAAAGCCATGGCTTCGGGATAATTTAATTTTAAGCCGCGATTTAAACGACGCTCTGCAAGCAAGGCTGCGGTAAATAACAGCAGCTTGTCTTTTTCGCGTGGGAGTAATTCCATATATCATTACCTCAATGTCAATCTTGTATAAAACGTCTATTTTTTAGAGCTAAGTTTTAGCTGTATTTCGATTTTTTAAGTCGCCCAAATACGCGGCGCACACGCAGGGCGCTGCATCACTTCGGGACGAATTTTGGTCCATGCTTTGACCAATAATTCGCGCGCTTCTGAGCTGCATCGTCCTAAGCAACGCACTACAATAAATTCGCCGTTTAAGGTGACGCCAGATAGCGGGACTACGCTTTTATTTTGTTCGCAGACCTGCTGCAACTCAGTGATTAACGTTTGCGCTGCTTTTTTATCGTCTTCGCTTACAAACGGCCCAGCCACTAATACGCCTTGCACCGGTAAATGGCGAAAGCCTGCGGCAGCGGTCAGTAAATGATGGTTGCCTTCGCGTAATACCAAACGTTCGTTTAACAGCAAGCGACCGTCGCGATAAATTCGCAAACTTTGGTCGAGGCTGCAATCGGTATCTAAGGCAATGTCGTTGGCGGGCAGACCAAGGCTGAGAATGTCCCAGCCAATAAAAAAACTGTCGGTGCCTAAGTCGACACGGGTGCGTAATTGCCCTTTGGATTTAGGAAACAAAATGGTTTCTAACGGCATCCACTCCAACATGGCGTTGTCTGCCACACGCAATTGGGTATGCTGACGTTGCAGTAAGCCATCGTCGCGAGCACGATATACTCGACCTGCGCCGGGAGTGGTCACCAGAGCGTGAGCATGTTCGTTAACGTCGATATCAATGCCGAGTAAGTCGCCGGATACTAAGCCGCCGGGTGGGTGTAACAAATAAATATGAGCGCAGTCTGCGCCTTCGGGGTAAAACGGCTTTTGAACGTACAATGGCCCAGTATGCTCGCTGCGGGTGAGGCGAGAACCGCGTGCTGTGCGCGCGATGGTGAGCGCCAAATGTGCATGCCAGCTGGAAGGCACGGTAGGCGTAGCAGTGAATGGCCTTGCAGGCAGGTTCACGCCGTTTCTCCTTTTATTATGAATGAATTGTGAAACTTCTTATTTTGTACCTAATTGAGCGTAAAATCACAATCTGCGATTGCAGATAGTTGTAGAAATTGGAAACTCAGCTTTAAAAAACCAATTCAAACATGGCACTTTTTCAAGATGACCGTTTTTAAAATGACAAAGCAGAATATCGGAACAATGATAAATAACCGACAGGCATTGACTGATTTGTCAGTTTTTAACGACACCTTTTGGCAATCTCTCTCACTTAAGATGAACGCAAAAGATAGTACGTTAAAGAAAAACCATGGCCTCTAATAAATTTCGTTTAGACCGTTTTTTGAGTATGCACTTAGGGGTTCCGAAAGGCGACATACGGCTGTGGTTGGCACAACAGCGCGTGCTGGTCGATGGTGTTGTGGCACAAGATACACGCCAAGCGATTGATCAATTTTCGCAGGTCATCGTGGATGGGGAAATCGTACAAGACAATCGACGTTGTTATGTGATGCTGAATAAGCCCGCTGGGGTGGTCAGTGCCACAAGGGATGAAGAACATGATACGGTGATCTCTTGTCTAGAAGGCTTAGCGCCAGACATTCGCTCACAACTGCATATTGTTGGACGTTTGGATTTGCACTCGACCGGATTGCTGTTGCTGACTAATGACAGCGCTTGGTCAAAACGATTGATGTCACCCGAGAATAAAGTCGCAAAAACCTATCAAGTGACCGTTGAGCATCCGATTTCGGATGAGTGCATTGCTGCCTTTGCCGAAGGGTTGTATTTCCCTTACGAAGACATCACCACACGGCCAGCCGTATTAGAACGCTTGGCTCCATGCGTTGCCCAAGTTGTGTTGGAAGAAGGGCGCTACCATCAAATAAAACGCATGTTCGGACGGTTTCGTAATCCGGTGTTGGCGCTGCACCGCAGTCATATCGGTCACATTCAGTTAGAGCCAGAGTTAGCGCCGGGACATTGGCGTGAATTAAATGGGCGCGAACTAGATGCGCGAGAATTAACTGCGCACGAAGTCGATGGTTAATTGTTAAATATTATTTTTTATTTGAATAGCCAGTTCTTAAAATCAGAAACTATGGAGCATAAGATGAGCACAGAAGAAGCATCAGTATTATTAGACGAGGCATCACTCGCGGCCTTGAAAATTGCCTTTACTTATATGCCGAAAGCCATCGAGGTCACAAGATACGAATACGGTGAGCGCTATCAAACGGTGCTGGATCACATCGAAGCGGTGCGCGAAGTATTGCTCATTAATGGCGTTGATCCGGAAGAGGTGTACGGCGACGTAAACCCCGACCAGACCCCCAATTCGACCTATTAAACGGATTCAGCGCTTAATCTGATTCAAAGTTTAGCCTTCGTCGTCGTATTTTGATTTCCCTTTCAGTTGTTTTAATAAACTTTCGGGAATTTTATGAATGATTAAGCGTTTTTGCAGGGCATCAAACTCGATGGCTTCGCCTAACATATTGGCGGAAAAGCTGAGGCTCACATCTTTGGTTTTGCCACTGTAGCGAATGAATCCACGCAGTTGTTTGCGATCTGGAATCAGCTCGGCTTTAACCGCTTCGGCTACCTCCAACGAGGGAGCCCCCTGAGCGACCAATTGCTCTGGGGTTAATCTTGATTGGGCCGAGTTTTGATTTTGGCGAACTTCTTTTTTCTTCTCGATCAAATAGTGCGAAAAATCTTCCCCGGGTTTTGATTTTGCTTTGCTGGCAATGTGATCCGATAACTCGTCAAACATCACCGGTT
>JARGOI010000119.1:4369-7106 GCA_029212275.1 Thalassolituus sp. | reverse complement strand
CGCGGTAGCGAAATAGCATTTCTTCACCACGCTCATCTTTAAATGGGCTGGGCCAATCGGCCAAGTCCCAATCACTCAACTGATGCACCTGCTCCATGACTTGCTTGTCTTGCCCAGAGAAGAAACCATCATAAAGTCGACCATCCACGTCGCGAATATCAGCAAAACTGCGACTACTAAACACTTGGCCCAGTTTTTCCGCAAGCGATGCACCCGCGCGGATCTGTTTTAAATGGGTACGCAGTACCTCACCACTTACACCCCAGCGCTCGGCTTGATCGGGCGTTAAAGTACTGGCTGGGGCCAAAACGGGTGATTTATTGATATGCACTTCTTTGAGCGGTAAGCGAGTCATGCCTTCTGGCATATCAGCAGCACGGGTAAAGACGCGCTGCGCAATTTCGTCACTACTGAGTTCGAACAAAGGGGTTGGATCAACGGATAAATCCCAGGCGATAAAACTGTTTTTATTCACCGGATGCCAACACAAAGGCACCACCACCGCCAAACAGCCCTGCTCCACTGGAAACATGCCAGACACATGGATAAGCGGTTTGTGCTGAGCGACATCGACTAAGCCTGCCAACGAGGTTTTAGCGCGATGCCCATAAAGATAACGGTATAATTTTGGTTGTTTGTCTTTGATCAGGCGCGCCAAAGCAATCGTCGCGCGTACATCCGACACAGCATCATGGGCTTTGCCATGATCTAGGCCATTAGCTGCGGTTAGATGTTCCAATCTAAAGCTGGTTTTACCTAACTCATTTTGGGGCCATTCGATGCCATCGGGACGCAGTGCATAAGCGCAGCGCACAGCATCGAGTAAATCCCAACGCGAATTGCCGCCCTGCCATTCTCGTGCATAAGGATCATAGAAATTACGATACAGGGCATAACGGGTAAACTCGTCGTCAAAGCGAATACTGTTATAGCCTGCCACACAGGTGCCCGGCTGACTGAACATGTCATTAATGCGGGCGATGAATTCGGTTTCGGGTAACCCTTTGCGCTGACAATCTTGTGGAGTAATACCAGTAATCAATACGGCTTCTGGGTGAGGTAAATAATCGTCTGACTGGCGACAAAATAACTCAACTGGCGCTTCTATCTCGTTTAAATCTTCATCGGTGCGGATGGCAGCAAATTGCGCTGGGCGATCCCACGCCGCGTTAGCGCCAAAGGTTTCGTAGTCGTACCAGACGATCGTATTCAAACGCGACTCCTTGGATCAATCAACCGATGAAAAAAAGTATTCTGTAACTTAATAAAAGTATTTTATTAGTTAATAAAAAGGCCGGCATAGCCGACCTCTTGAAAACTGATTAGGGGAAGAATACTACATCCCTTGTTTTTGATCACCCGGTAACGCTTGCAGTTCGCCATTGGATAGATAATAAAAAGCGTCTCGTGCTGACTGTCTTGGCAGCTCTTCCATAGGAAGATGACCGACGTTTTCATAAGAGACCAGCTGCATGTTAGGCAGATCAACTTTAAACTGACGCATGATGCGTGTTGGGGTCCATTCATCGGACTCGCCCCACATCACAAGTGTCGGAGTTTCGAGATAACGAATACGCGCGCTCTCGTTGTTGCCATCTTCTAATTGATCTTCCATTGTCCGAGCTACATCGATAAAGGCACTGCGATTGCCTTTACGTAACATCAACTCTTGGGTACGAACTAAATTCTCTTTGGTGATCGCATCGTCATTCGCATACATGGATTCCATACGGTTTTTGACACGACCGCGTGGCAAGGTCCAAGAACTGATACCAGCCACTAATGGAATGGTGTTGTAACTCAATACAGAAGGAAGATCTTGTTCATATCCCGTTGAATCTACCAAAATCATACGTTCTACGCGTTCTGGATGATTGAGGGCAAAATTCCAAGTAATAAATCCGCCGTAAGAAGCGCCCACCATTTGTACTTCATCCAAACCTAAACGATCCATGAAGGCTTCTACTTTACCCATCATATATTCAAGATCGTAGGTATCTGTGGCGTCGTCAGGACCCGTTAAGCCATGACCTGGTAAATCGAGACGAACAACACGAAAATCTCGAATCAATCGATCCGTCCACGCATCCCAAACGTGCAAAGAAGAATGCTCACCATGCAGCATAAGAACCACTGGGCCACTGCCTTCGTCACGGTAATGCATGATCAAATTGTCAACAGAGACAAACTTAGAGGTCTTATCGGCGTATTTTTGCGTCAACTTGGTTATCGACTGATTACCAATACCAAAATACGCACAACCGGATGCGGCACCAGCCATGGCACTGACAGCAACTACCGTGCTGACGAATCGCAGAAGTTTTGTGAATTTCATTAAAATCCCCGAAATTTATTATTGTTAGAAGCGGTGTTAGAGATAGTATTTTGGTAAAAGATACCACAGCAAAATAGTAACGTCTTCATTATCACACCACAATATCTCTATAATTGGCTGATTTTTGCCTACCACGACCCGGTCAGAGCAACTATCAGCAAACAAATTGAATGGCTTTGCTGATCATTTGATTTTCTGCTCTTCCTATTATGGCTGATCTAGTTAAAATGACCCCCCGATTCAATAGAAGATAGCGTCATCCATGGGTTTCTTTAAAAAGTTTTTCAATAAAAAGTCTAATAATGACACTGCCATTACCAACAAGAAAGCAGTCAAAGTCGCTCCTGATCCACTGCAAAGTATTTTGCACGAGCCAGATTCAGGCAAGCAGCGCCAACTGAT
>JARGOI010000119.1:0-4269 GCA_029212275.1 Thalassolituus sp. | reverse complement strand
ATCCACTGCAAAGTATTTTGCACGAGCCAGATTCAGGCAAGCAGCGCCAACTGATAGAAAGTGTCGAATCGCCAAAGGATTTAGAAACGCTGCTAAAAAGCGACAATCGCAATGTACAGCAATTAGTACGCGAAGTGTGGTTAGCACGTTTGCTTGATCAAGGCCAAGTGCCTGCTAAAGCCAGTACCGAAGCGTTACTGCGTATTGCCTCGCTAAGCAACGATCAAGCTATCTGCAAGAATGCCATCGAGCGCATTGACAGTGTGCAAGAACGCCAAACGTTAGCCATCGAACATCCGATTGCGCGTGTGCGATTGCATGCGGCAGAAACGCTTCACGATTATGACAACCTGCATGCCGTGATGAATGCAGCACAAGGCAAAGACAAAGCCGTGTACCGCTACTGCAAGCAGCAACTCAGTGAATTGCGTGCGCAGCAGGTGGCGCGCGACGCACTCGCTGATGACGTAAAGTACATCGAAGATAACGCGCAACAATTGCTGCGCTTAGGCTACAGCCCCGATTTTGCTGGCCGGGTACAGGTGTTGCAGCAACGCTGGGCGGCTCTGCAAGCTCGTTCTTCGGATTTACCCAGCAACCAAGCGGAAGCATTGTTGCAACAGGTCAGTGCTATTTTGGCCGAGCATCGTTCCGCCGAAGCCAATGCGCGCGAAGCCGAAGAAGCACAGGCATTGGCTAAAAACCAACAGCTGGATGTGTTGTCTCGTCTTGAAAGCCAACTGTCACAGCTGTCAGAAAGCCACAGTGCCGAATGGCAATCGATGCTCTCTATTGAGCAACGCGCTTGGGCTATGGCCACCGAACGCTTTACGGCGACGCCAGAAATTCAAAAACGTTACGACCAAACGCTGCAGCATTTAAACCAGATACAAATTGCACTTTCCTACTGGGAAGGCATCGCTGCCGAAGCACAGCCATTGCTCGACGCCGCCAATGATGAACAATCAGAGCTAAGCGCCGAATCCATCGAGCAACTTCATACCTGGCTCGAAGCCATTGCTTGGCCAAATCACATTGAAGCACCCTCATGGCTAGAGCAGTTGCGTGCTCATGCAGGTATCAAAACTGCGCCAGTAGAACTCGCTGAGGCAAATAAAGATAGCAATGTTGCTAGTGCTAAAGCCATCGATGAAAAAGTGCTGAAAAACGAAATTGTGGCCCTGATGGCCAGCATGGAAGAAGCCCTTGATGGCGGTCATGCCGCCGACGCTGGCAAACTTCAGCGTCGTTTGCAAAAAGCAGAAAACGCCCTGCCTCATCACAGTCGCAAAGACGTCAGCGGTAAAATCAAGTTACTGACAGGTCGTTTGTATGAACTGCGTGATTGGCAAGGTTTTGCCATCACCCCGAAAAAAGAAGCCTTATGCACAGAAATGGAAGCCCTTGTTGAACAAGACATGGCCGCTCCTTTGCGTGCCGAGCGCATTAAAGATTTGCAGAACCAATGGAAAGAACTGGGCGTTGCGGGTAACGACAAAGACTTATGGAATCGCTTTCACGAAGCGGCAGAAAAAGCCTATGAGCCATGCAAGGCTTATTTTGAAGAGCAAGCTGAAATTCGTGCCAAGCTGGTTGAGCGTCGTGACCAATTAATTGCCGAACTGAATCAGTACGAAACTCAATTAGATTGGGCCAGCGCTGATTGGAAAGCCGTGCAAGCAACGCTCAATGCTGCCCGCGACGCGTTTCGAGATTTATCGCCGGTCGAACGCAATGCGCATCAGCGCACGCAAAAGCAGTTTAACGAAGTCTGTGACCGTATTTATGCGCACGTTAAAGAAGAATACGATCGCAATATTGATATTAAAAAAGCGCTTGTTGAAAAAGCTGAAGCCGCCTTCAACAGTGAAGATATCAGTGCTGCCACGGACACGATTAAATCGTTGCAACAAGAATGGAAAAACGTTGGTATTGTGCCGAAAGCGGTCGATCAGCGTTTGTGGCAGCAATTCCGTCGTCACTGTGATGGCGTATTCCAGCGCTTAGGTGAACAACGCGAAGAACGTAAAGCTGAGCTGAATGAGCGTGTGGCAGCGATAGAAACACAGGTTCAAGCGGCCGTTTCTGCGGCGGATACTCTGGCGGATAATGCCGCACAACAATTGCGTGATGCACGCGATGCCATGAATGCCAGCGATCTACCGAAAGGCGCTGCTGTGCGTTTACAAAAAATGCTTGAGCAAGCTGAAGATGCCATGCGCCAACAACGTCAGTCGGCTGTTAATGCCGCAGTGCAAGCAAGTTGGGATGCACTGTTAACGGCTATTGCAGAGAATGCAGATACGGCACCAGATGCGTTACCAGAAGGAATTGATGGCGCTTGGTTTAGCCAAACGAAAACCGACGAGAATGCCGCAGATTTGTGTATATCGATGGAAATTCTGGCCGACATTGATACCCCCGCCGCCGAGCAAGCGCAGCGTATGCAAGTGCAAGTAAAGCGTTTGGCTGAAGGTTTAGGCAGAGGCGTCAGTAAAGAGCAAGAGCGCGCTCAATTAATCCAGCAATGGTTATCCACTTCAGCCTGCAGCGAACAGGCGCAACGTTTTGCCAATGCTCTGAAGGCTTCTCTTTAAGCAAATACGCTAAAGATTAAATAAATACGCTAAAGGTTAGAAAATACCTGAAGGTTAAAAATAATCGAAAAGCGTGTATTTAAAAGTGGGTTCGAGAAGAGGCTTTTTTAAGCCTCTTTTTTCTTCGATTTTTAAGCTTTAATTTTAAACCCCGAGCAACAAGCAAAAACCTCATTCCTCTTCTTCGTCAGCGCCTTTGCAAATCTCGAACTGAAACTCACCATCGACTTCTTCCTGCACCAATAACTGATGTCCTAAAAACGCACAAAAACGGGTAAAATCGCGAACAGTCGAAGGGTCTGTGGCCAAAATACGAATCGCATCGCCTTCACGCATTTGATCAATTTCTTTATGCAATAACATCACCGGCTCGGGACAAAACAAACCGCGTGCGTCTAATAATTTTACTGCTCTGGTCATCGTTTTCTCTCTTCATACATCAAATTATCAGCGTTTAGCTTATATCTGTTAATTTCTAAATCATAAGCAAAGACTTACAAATCAGCCTTCACTGCTAAAAATAATGCTTGGCGCTGTGCGAGTAATACCAGGGGCACTGCCAGCAAACACATACCACCAGCAATCACAAGATGTTGAGTATACCCCAGAGCTTCGGCACTGATCCCCGAAAGACTACCAGCAAGCATACCCGCAACAATCACCATACAGCTTTGCAACGCATAATCAGAACCTTCCGAGCCGACCCGACAACGATCCATCATCACTGTAAACAAACCTGCGGTGGCCATTCCGCCAGCCACATGTTCAAACACCACTAAGCCCCAAAGTTGATTCAACGATGCCTGACCAGCAAACGCATACGAACCCATAGCGAGTGCCTCAATAACCAGAAAAACACTCAGAGCGAGACTTCTGGGCCATTTACCAGCCAACCATCCACCTAGTAAAGCTCCCACAAGTCCGGCAATAAACCCGCCTGTGCCCAGCAACAACCCCATTTGTGGCAAGGTCACACCAATATCCGATAAATAAGGACGCAGCATTTGTGAGCCAAAGGCATCGCCAAATTTATAAAATAACACCATTAGTACCCAAATGACGGCATGGCGTAGGGTAAAAAATCCTTTGAATGCTTGCCAAACGGGTTGTTTAAGCGGCGCATGTTGGCGTGGTTGCCACCAGCACAGTGGCAAAGTACCCAATACCATTAAACCCGCCAAAATCCACAATGCAGCCTGCCATCCAATATAGCTAAACGCAGACACCAAGGCACCGCCAGCAATCACCATGCCGGTACGATAACCAGCCACCTGAATACCATTGCCGATGCCGCGCTCTTTCACCGATAGGTTTTCAACCGCCATCGCATCGACAGAAATATCCTGTGTTGCAATCAGTATATTGATCACCAACAAGGCCACGCCCATGGTCAGAACCCCCGAACCAACGAGTGACGACAGTGGGAAAAAAGACAGCAATAACAGCATACACGCCGCACTCAGATTCATCGCAAAAATCCAGCTACGACGATGTTCCCCGCGCCACAGTGTTGTGCGATCCAGCCAAGGCGACCACAAAAACTTCAGCGCCCACGGCAAAGCCACCAACGACATCAAACCAATATCGCGCAAAGACATGCCCTGTTCGCGCAGCAGCACCGGCATGGCTTGACCAAAAAAGCCATGGGGTAAACCTTGCACCATGTACAGGC
>JARGOI010000118.1 GCA_029212275.1 Thalassolituus sp. | reverse complement strand
CGCCGAGCTTCGCCATGAATTGCCGATTACCTATGATGGACGCCAGCGTGGCACCTTGGTAGTGTTTCGTACACCCCAGCAAATAGCGGCGGCAGAGAAAGATATTGCCGTCTTACGACGCAATCAAATCCCGCATCAACTGCTCGACCGAGAAGCCTGTATTCGAGCAGAACCGGCTTTGGCGCATGTGCGTGATAAGGTCGCAGGTGGCCTAAGTTTGCCCGGTGACGAGACCGGAGATTGTCATAAATTCACTCAATCTTTAGCCAGCGCCTGTCGTGAATTGGGCGTAAATTTTATGCTCAATACTCGCATTGAAGGCTTAGTAACCAAAGGCCAAAACATTGAATCCGTTCAAACCAGCGCTGGTGAATTGCAAGCCGATGCCTATGTGATGGCATTGGGCAGTTACTCTCCGCTAATGTTGGCACCCTTAGGTATTCATTTACCGGTGTATCCGTTGAAAGGCTATTCCCTGACTATGCCTGTGCAGGATGAAAGTCGTTCACCCATATCTACAGTGATGGATGAATCGAGTAAAGTGGCGGTCACCCGCTTTGATGATCGTATTCGGGTAGGGGGCATCGCAGAGATTGCCTCTTACAATACGCAGCTAGATTTAAAGCGTCGCCTCACCATCGAGCACAGCGTGCGTGATCTTTTTCCCGGCGCTGGCGATGTCGATAAGGCTACCTTTTGGACTGGCCTGCGCCCTATGACACCAGACAGTGTGCCGGTGCTAGGACCTACAACGTTTAAAAATTTATGGTTGAATACGGGCCACGGTACACTGGGCTGGACCATGTCGTTGGGCAGTGCACGGTTTGTTAGTGACTTAATCAGTGGTCGGTCACCAGATATCGACCCTGCAGGCCTGTCGTTGGCGCGTTATCACTGAGACACAATTTATTCTATTTAGACGTCTCAGCTCTTTGCAGGCGTATCAAATGATATTTGGATTTAGCGTTTACGAAGCTATTACCTGATCTTGGTCCATTTATTCAATTAGCCAGCACACTTCAACTCAGACAAGATACAATCAATATTTTTCTGTGTATTTTGAGTTGTTGGAGACTTTTATGTTTTCGAATGACACCGCTTTTAAAGGTGTGTTCGCCGTTTTTATTGCCAGTGTTCTGTGGGGAACTACGGGCACTGCTGCCAGTTTTATTCCCGAGGTAAGCCCAGTTGCGATTGGAGCGTTCGCCATGACTTTAGGTGGCTTGCTGTTGGTTATAACTGCGCACATCAATCTTCTTAAAGATAAACAGCGATTACGTTCTCAATTAAGCGTTATTTTCTTGGGTGGGTTATCAGTTGCCGTGTACCCTCTGGCTTTCTATTCTTCAATGAGATTTTCCGGCGTTGCTATTGGTACGCTCATATCCATCGCCAGTGCTCCCTTCTTTACCGTCTTACTGGAACGCTTTATCAGTAAGAAACCGATAAGAATACAATGGATCGTGAGCTTTATGTTTGGCGTGGTCGGCGTAGCACTTTTGGCGTTAGGCAAAGTTGATGACCTAGCACTAAGCCAGAGTCAAAGCCTAAAATACTGGGGGATTATATTAGGATTAATTGCAGGACTCACCTATGGAATGTATTCGTGGTCAGCACGCCAGATGATAGAAACTGGCATTAGCTCGAATTCGGCGATGGCAAGTATGTTTGGCATCGCAGCATTATTACTGTTACCCGTACTTATTTTAACGGGAAGTAATTTGTTCTCCGATGTGTCACATACAATGGTTGCATTTTATATGGCAATTATCCCGATGTTCTTGGGGTATTTATGTTTTGGCTATGGACTCAAAAGTATCGCGGCCAGCAAAGCAACGTTGATAACCTTACTAGAACCGGTTGTTGCGACTTTTTTTGCAATAATGATCGTAGATGAACGGTTTAATATTGCTGGTTGGTATGGGATGGCATTCATCACTGTTTGCTTGCTGTTGCAGCTGGTTAAATTTCCTGCATTTAAACTTCAAAATACCAAAATCTGACAACGCCTAGCGTATAGATTGAAATATTGGTTTCGTTTTTTTTATGATATTTATTTACTCAATACTATTTTTAAATTGAATTTTAAACACATCTTTTATGACCATAAGTTTAATAACAATAGTGTTTTATATTTGCTTAAGGTGGTTTCGCATAATAAGTACTTAATGAGAAATCACGTCATTAATCTATTTTCAGTACAAAAGATCAACTTCCAACAACTATTAAATGAACTGCTGGGGTTGTTATTTACTGATTAGAAAGCAAAACGCCAAACAGTGAGTTTGGCGTTTTTAAGAAATCCAGACTATGTGATGTTGATTGTTATTGCTGGCTCATTCCAATAATCCGCATGGCTTTGAGGCGACGCCCAGCAGCGGACTCGTTCACATTGAGGATATGATCACCAATACGCTCTAGGCGATTAAGTACATCTATATAGCTAACTCCAGCGCGAGGAGAATAATCACTGCTTTCTAAACGCGTGTAATGATTGTTACGGTACTTTTCGCGCAACTCGTCAATCTCATCTTCCAGTACAATGGCATGATCAAGATCAACGTCATCTGGCTCCATCGAAACATTTAACAGCATATTACTGATCGCTTTTTGTACTGCTTTCATCATGTGCTCTAATTCGTTTATTGCAGCATCCGGCCATGGCGATTTAGTTTCTTGCATGCGCTCCAGTAATTTAGAAATTTGAAAATAAATATCAGCAATACGCTCCATGTCATTAATCATGGTTTGCATACAGCGCATACGTTCCGTGAGATCATGCTCTAAGTGTGTTCGCTCACTGATACTGACCAAATAATCCGATATTTCAATTTCTAACTGATCTGTCAATCGCTCATAGTTTTGAATGCCTTCCATCAACTTTTCGCGTGCTGGTTTGGGCTCGAAAAGTAACTCGTAAACAGCGCTATGCATCTTGTCAATAATATCGGCAAAGTGTTGAATTTCTTTTTGTGCTTGCGCAATGGAAAGGTTAGGAGACGTCATGACACCAGCACTGATATAACGCAAATGAAAGGTATCTTCATTCTTATTGTTATCCGGTTGCAGATACTCCACCAATCGAACAAGTTGTGGGACAAAAGCAAATAGTATTATCACGTTCAATACGTTAAAGGTCGTATGAAATAGTGATAATGCTAAGGTGGCATTTGGGCGTGCGGCGGGATCATCACTCATTACCGAAAGCGGACTATTGGTGAACGTTTGCACAACCCAATCAATTGCATCAAGTACGAAGTAGATGGACAGCATCATCCAAGTGACACCGATGATGTTAAAGAGAAAATGAAAGCGAGCGGCCCGCTTCGCATGGACGTTCCCCACCATGGCCGCGAGATTCGCGGTGACCGTGGTGCCAATATTTTCACCAAGCACCATTGCCGCGGCGAGAGGGAAGGATATCCAGCCCTCAAACAGCATCACCAATGTGACCGCGCTGGCCGCAGAAGACGACTGCATAATTAAGGTCAGAACCGTACCTATGACCACAAATAAAACTAATGACATATAACCGTAACCGGTAAACATATCGAGAAAAGAAAGGATCTCAGGGTTGCTGCGGATATCGGGTACACCAGTCTTAATGAATTCTAGGCCAATAAAGAGAATACCGAAGCCGACCATGGTTTCGGCGATGTTGCGCCAGCGGCTATTTTTGGAGAACAGAAAAACAAAGAAAATACCGATCATGGCAATGGCAATGGGCGTGATTTTCATCTTGAAGCCAAATAAAGCCACTATCCATGCGGTGATGGTGGTGCCGATATTTGCTCCCATAATGACGCCCGTCGACTGCATAAAGGTAAGCAGGCCAGCATTAACAAAACTAACGGCCATAACCGTTGTAGTCGTGGACGACTGGGTAATGGCCGTCGTCGCAAAACCTGTCAGAACACCGGTGAGGCGGTTGCGGGTCATGCCACTTAGAATGCCTTTTAAGCGGCTTCCCGCGATATTTTGTAGGCCTTCACTGAATATCTTCATGCCGAAGATGAAGATGCCTAACGCGCCTATTAATTGCAGAAGATCGAAGAAGGTATAGCTCATGAATAATCACTAAACTCGCATTTGAAAAGATGTGCCGAAGCGTGTGGGGCGCAATTATAGCCACAAAAGTCCCTCGTGTGGGATGTCTCATGCATCATATTATGAATAAATTACATTTCAGGTTCTAAAACACTGACAGTTAAAAGCCTACAAGCGATAGGAGGCGAACTGCAGATAATTAAAGTTGGCATTGTCATTATAAAAATTGATGGTGCCATTATTGAACAGCGACTAATTTCTTAGTTATTCAAATCAGAGAAATCAATTACGAGGAAGCTCTTGTAACAAATCCAACGCCACGGCCTCGGCTACTTTTATCCCATCTATGCCTGCCGAGAAAATACCACCAGCGTAACCCGCACCTTCACCCGCAGGGTACAAGCCACGGGTATTGATGCTTTGGTAATCTTGATCACGCTTAATGCAAATAGGTGAGGAGGTGCGGGTTTCGATACCGGTAAGTATGGCATCATTCATTGCAAAGCCTTTGATTTGCTTGTCGAAGGCAGGAATGGCTTCCTGTATGGCTTCTACAGCAAATTCTGGTAACGCTGAGGATAAATCGACTAAGGTAACTCCGGGTTGATAAGAAGGCGTTACTGAACCAAGTTTGGTCGATGGTTTGCCTTTAAGGAAGTCACCGACCAGCTGAGCAGGGGCGTTATAGTCTTTGCCACCCAATTCGTAGGCTAATTTCTCTAGCTTACGCTGCAAGTCAATGCCCGCGAGAACATGTCCCGGATAGTCGCGTTCAGGGTCAATGCCCACCACAATGGCTGAGTTGGCATTACGCTCGTTACGGGAATATTGAGACATGCCGTTGGTCACTACCGAGCCTTCTTCGGAAGTCGCTGCCACCACGGTGCCGCCTGGACACATACAAAAACTGTAAACGCTGCGATCATTTTTACAATGATGGACCAATTTATAGTCCGCGGCGCCCAAAATTGGATGGCCAGCGTTATCGCCAAATCGTGCTTGGTCGATAATGGATTGCGGGTGTTCGATACGAAAGCCTACTGAGAAAGGTTTAGGTTCGATATAAACACCTTCTTTTAATAGCATTTCAAAACTGTCACGGGCACTGTGGCCAATGGCGAGTACGATATGGCGGCTGTGCAATACTTCGCCGTTGCTGAGTGTTAGGCCGGTCACTTGGCCTTCTGAACTGCCCTCGGCAGTAGGTTCACGATGTATACGTTCTACTTTTTGTTCAAAGCGTACTTCGCCACCAAGCTCGGTAATACGTCGGCGAATATTTTCTACCATCTTGACCAGTTTAAAGGTGCCTATGTGTGGCTTGCTGACGTACATGATTTCTTCTGGCGCGCCAGCGGCGACAAATTCTTCGAGTACTTTGCGACCCAAATGACGCTTATCTTTTACTTGGCTATAAAGCTTGCCATCGGAAAAGGTACCGGCACCGCCTTCGCCATATTGCACGTTCGATTCGGTATTAAGCTTGCGCTTGCGCCATAAACCCCAAGTTGCTTTGGTGCGTTGTCGCACGTCTTGACCGCGCTCTAGCACGATGGGTTTGAGACCCATCTCGGCCAACAATAAGGCAGTAAGAATCCCACATGGACCAAAGCCAATTATAAGCGGACGTTGCTGCTCTGTGTTGGGGAAATCGCTATCAGCTTGCGCAACAAACTTGTACTGAGTGTCGGGAGTGGCTGTGATCAGCGAGTTCTTGCCTTCGCGCTTTAAAATGGCTTGTTCAGTGGCTTTCGTAACACTGGCATCAATCTGGTAAATCAACAGTATCTGACTTTTTTTACGAGCATCATAACTGCGTTTAAAGACGGTGTATTCCAATAGCTCGTCTGGTGTAATTCCAAGGCGCTCAATAATGGCCGAAGTTAGATCTTCCTCGTTGTGGTTGAGGTGCAGTTTCAATTCGTTAAGTCGTAACATGGTCGATGATTTACTGGCTGAGTGAGTATAGTGTCGATTAATCGTTGTTAAAGACGTATCGCGGGATTTTAGCATGACATGAACGTTGTGGGTTTCACTTACTGTTATTTCTGATTCAAAACATGAAACCAACGCATATCTTTGGATTAACTATATTCCAATAAAGATATGTTTCGTTTTGAATTAGCCAAGAATTGAGGTGGAACTCGGTCCTGAGCTTGAGCCAGAACTACAAGTCACGAATACAGAACCTATTGAGTATTATCAGAAATTACCATTCCCAGTATAAAAGTTTTCCTATTCGGCCTCCTTATTCAGATAAAGGTCTACAATTTTATTATCAAATCTAAATTTATGATCTCTTACGGAGAAGATTGTGAATAAAAACTCATTAAGTTTAACTAAGAAACTGATGCTCGGCTTTGCTGTTCCTGTCGTTTGCATCATGATTATTGCTGGAATCGTCCATAAGAACACCAGTAACCTGCTGATATCAAACGGCTGGGTAAATCATACGCATGAAGCGATTCGAGACGCCAACCTCATTATGGCCGCTATGGTTGATCGAGAAACGGGCATGAGAGGGTTTCTGGTGACCGGTGTTGATGAGTTTTTGGAACCTTACATCAAAGGAGGTGATGCTTTTAAGGAAAAAATAACCGCATTAAAGCAAAAAGTCAGTGATAACCCCCCGCAAGTTGAGAGGCTACAGGCGATCGAATCAATGGCTGCACAATGGGTAAGCAACGTAGCAGAACCGGCTATTGCTTTACGTCGCACGGTATCACTTGAATCGGATCCTAGTGAATATCTCGCCGTTTGGGAGTTTGCCAAAGCAGGTAAAGGCAAGAAAAGCATGGATGGCATTCGTACAAAAATTGCTGAGTTCATTGCAATCGAGAATAAACTGATCGATGTTAGAATTGCAGACGCCAGCTCATTAGTTGCTAGCACTAATTTTATGACTCTATTAGGTAGCTTGATCACTTTGGTTATATCGGCGGTTTTAGGGTTTTATATTGTTACTAACATCAAATCTGATGTGGGTGGTGAACCAAGTGTCATTTCTGGTATTTCCAAAAAAATCGCAGATGGCGACCTTACTATCAGTTCTCATGGTCAGAAGGTATCTG
>JARGOI010000117.1 GCA_029212275.1 Thalassolituus sp. | reverse complement strand
GGGCGTTGTTGCTGTATTTGGCATTGGCGACGCAAACTCGAAGTGCCAACGACGGAGCCTTGTGGCAGTTCGTCGATGCTCGCGTAATTGTTGGAGACGAAAGCATCTAATGGGTTTTCACGTTGACAAATCACGCCCAGTTCTAAGCCTTCGGGGAATTCCATCGGTACATCTTTCATTGAGTGCACGGCGATGTCGGCCCGGCCATCGAGGATGGCGTTTTCGAGTTCTTTCACGAACAACCCTTTACCGCCAATTTTTGATAATGGCGTATCTAAAATAATGTCACCTTGGGTTTTGAAGGTCACTAATTCGACCTCGAGCTCTGGATGCATCGCACGCAAACGCGCTTTGATGTGTTCGGCCTGCCACAAGGCGAGTGGGCTTTTGCGCGTAGCAATTCTCAGAAGAGTGGGGGATGTCGTGTTGGGGCTGGTCATAATGTTCCTGCGACGTAGGCATGAGGACGCATTCTAACAGGAAAAAGTCGCGTTCGCTTTGGTCGATAAGCGCATTAATCAGAGATGCTCTAACGCTCAAATCTGCTTTAGTTGACGCTTCACCTGCGCCAGATGGCGGCGACTGACCGGCAGGGGTGACTGAGTGCCGCGCAGATACAACCAACAGCCATCGTCTTTGATTTCTAAACGGTCAATACGCTGAGCCATCACTAAGTAGCTGCGGTGAATACGTAATACGCTGTCGGCAAACTCTTCTTCCAGCTGCTTCAGAGAGTCATCAATTAACGCCTCGCCATCATCATGATGCATGCTCACGTATTTTTGGTCGGCGCTGAAATAGGATACCGAGGATAGCTCAATGAGTTGAATGCTGTCATGTTTACGCACACTGATATGCGTGCGAGCGTTAGCGTTATTGATTCGAGAGTCTTGCGTTTCGGTCGAACGCTCCAGAAGGCGGCGTTGTGCGCGATCCAGTGCGCGGGTTAAATCTTCACCGCGAATGGGTTTAAGTAGATAATCCACGGCGTCAACCTTAAATGCTGGTAAGGCATAATCGTCGAAGGCGGTGCAAAAAATTACGACAGGTGCGTTGGTTATCGCGCTAAGTTGAGAAGCGGCTTGCATCCCATCAATGCCCGGCATTTGGATGTCGAGTAAAACGATGTCTGCTTTCGAGTTTGGTGAGCGCTCGCTGTTGTTCTTTAGCAAGTTGGCGTCGTTTTTGAGTAAGTCGCTTTGCAGCCAGTCGAGCAAGGCTTGGCCGTTGGCCAATTCGCCGACGCATTGATAATCGGAGTGAGGTTCGAGCATGCGCTTTAAACGCTGTCGCGCCAGTGGCTCGTCATCAACAATTAATACTCGAATTGCCATTAATTGCCCCCCGCTGACGTTTCGGTCACTTTTCCACCAACAGGTAAGTTAAGAGGCAGACTGAGATGAACTTGGTAACGATGCCCGAGGTCGCGCATGTCTAATTTCGCCTCGTTACCAAAGCGACCTTCGAGTCGCGCGCGGATATTTTGCAACGCCATGTGATTGCTGTGTTTGTGGCGATTGTGATTGGCATCGGTGTTTTTGCTGTTACTAATATTAATCAAACAATGAGCATCGGTTTGGGTCACGGAGATTTGAATGTCGCCCGGCTCCACCACCGGTTGAATGCCGTGATAGATCGCATTTTCAAATAAGGGCTGTAGCAATAATTGCGGTATTTCTATTGGCGGCAGTTGCTCAGGCAATTGCCATTCAATGTGCAAGCGCTCGCCTAGACGCGTTTGCTCTATGTCGAGGTAGCGTCGACACAACGCCAGTTCTTCCGACAAGGAGCTGGTGGCCGAGCCACTATTAAGCACCGCACGAAACAATTGCGCTAAATCCAGCAGCATGTTTTCTGCTTTTTCGGGGTCGATCATAATTAACGATGAAACGGTATTAAGCGTATTAAAAAAGAAGTGTGGTCGAATATTGGCCTGTAACGCCTCTAAACGCGAACGCAGCTCGGCCTGAGCTTTAAATCGCCACTGACTTTGCACGTAAAAATAACGCAGCCCCATGGCCGAAAAAATAGCACTGACCAATTGATTTCTCAGAACCCAGCTCCAATCCAGCGATTGTTGAAAACTGGGTAGCAGCGCATCGGTGATTATACTGACCAATAAGGTCACCAGCTGTATCACCAGCATCGCCAGCAGTGTCGCCAGTAACGTAGACGAACGTGCCATGATGACTCGAAACTGACACAGCACCGCCGCCGACAGTAAGGTAATCCATTGCACAAACAGTGAGACTAAACCAAAGCGCATAATGGAAAAATTGGTAATGCCACTTTCAACTAAGGTCAGTGCCAGCACCAGCGCCTCGGTGACGATCAGGACGATCAAAATAGCGCGGGCGTGACATAAATCGGGTAAAAAGAAGCCTTCCAGCAACTGCGCTTCAGGCGTTTGCTGAATGGCTTTGGGGGTGTTTACACTGACCTTGTCGTCAGTCACGGGCATTGATATAAGCCTGTTCGGTGATGGCATGATAGGCCTTCACTTTATCGCGATACGCCGAAAATGACTCGTACACCTTACTGGACAGCGGGTCTTTGGCGGCAACTTCGGCGACTACCTCATCGGATAAAACGTGCAGCTTTTGCAACACATCATCGGGGAACGGGCGCACATCGACCTGATGCTTCTCAACTAGATCAACGAGAGCACCTTGGTTGCGGGTGGTGTACTCGGCCAACATGTCGTCGTTGACTGCTTTGGCGGCAATGCGGACGATGGCTTGCAAGTCTTTCGGCAGTTCGTTAAAGGCGTCTTTGTTGATGATAAATTCCATCATCGAACCGGGTTCGTGCCAGCCAGGGTAGTAGTAATAGTCGGCAACTTTATACAAACCAAAAGCAAGGTCGTTATAAGGGCCAACCCACTCGGTGGCGTCAATGGTACCGGTTTGTAATGAGGTAAATATTTCGCCGCCGGGCAAGGTCACTGGGGTGCCGCCAGCACGCGCTAGCACTTCGCCGCCTAAACCGGGGATGCGCATTTTTAATCCTTTCAGATCGTCGACGCTGTTGATTTCTTTATTAAACCAACCGCCCATTTGGACACCGGTGTTGCCACCTTGCATGGGCAATAAGTTAAACGGTGCGTAAACCTCTTCCCACAATTGTTGACCGCCGCCGTATTGAATCCAGCCGTTCATTTCTTGCGCATTCAAACCAAACGGCACCGAAGTAAAAAATTGTGCCGCCTCGGTTTTGCCTTTCCAATAATAGGCACCACTGTGGCCCATTTGCGCCGTCCCTTGAGACACCGCATCAAACACTTGCAGGGCAGGGACTAATTCACCCGCACCGTATACCTTGATGGTAAGACGGCCATTGGACATTTCATTCACCATTTCAGCGAGACGTTCCGGTGCGACGCCAAGACCTGGAAAGTTTTTCGGCCAAGAGGTCACCATTTTCCATTTAAACGTCGTGGGTGAAGCTGCGTCTGTGCTTTGCGTGGTCGCGGCGGTATCGCAATCTTTGTTGCAAGCTGCGAGAAATAAGGCAGCGACTGCGGTAACAATAAGGCGTTTCATGACGATCTCCTGAACGTTTTCTGGTTATTCTAGGGCGTTAATTTTTAGGTGTTAATTCTTCAGTATTAAGTCTTTGGTGTGAAAGCTTGGCTATCAATTTTTGACTATGCATCATGTTACAGCACTTCAAGTTTGGCAAAGCTTGCCACCAACCACTTGCTGCCAGCGTCGTCAAAATTGACTTGCACACGCAGGCCCGGGCCTTGCCCTTCAAACTGTAATACCGTGCCTTCGCCAAACATTTCGTGAAATACCCGCTGCCCTAATGAGTAAGGGTAGGATTGCTGTACAAACGCAGGATTGCCGTGCTGCCCACCGTGTGATTGGTCGCGGCCAGTATGACGATCATGATAGCCGCGTGCACTTAACGGGCGCGTGACGCTGTTTTTTAAGCGCACTTCTTGCACCAGTTCGGTGGGGATTTCACGAATAAAGCGTGACGGTGTGCTGAAACTTTCTTGACCGTATAACCGACGACTTTCGGCGTAGGTCATGATCAAGCGTTCCATGGCACGAGTGATACCGACATACGCTAGGCGACGCTCTTCTTCGAGGCCATCTGGATCGTCCATCGACATTTTATGTGGAAATAAGCCTTCTTCGACACCGGCCATGACCACCTGTGGGAACTCCAAACCCTTGGCCGAGTGCAGTGTCATCAGTTGCACGGCATCTTCGTATTCGTCAGCTTGGCCTTCGCCCGCCTCCAGTGCTGCGCGATCTAAAAAGTTTGCCAGTGCCGCCGTTGGATCATCTTCAATGTCCGTCATCTCCGGTTCATTGGAGTAATCCGGCTCAAAACCACGCGCGGCATTGATCAATTCTTCCAAGTTATCAATACGTGCCTGACCCTTCTCACCTTTTTCTTTGCGGTGATGTTCGATCAAACCACTGTCGTTAATCACCTTGCTAACCAGTTCGTGCAGATCGATTTCAGTGGCACCGACGCTCATTTCATCGACTAAATCGACAAAACCTTGAATCGAGGCCGAGGCGCGTTTAGGCAGACTGTCTTGCGCCAGTGCTTTGTGACAGGCCTGCCACAACGAGCAGCCTTCATCGCGGGCAATGGCGCGCAAAGATTCAACGGTTTTCTCACCGACCGAACGCGCTGGGACGTTGATCACGCGCTCCATGGCAGCATCGTCATCGCGGGTCAGTATGAGGCGCATGTAAGCCAAGGCATTTTTGATTTCTAGACGTTCATAAAAACGCTGACCACCATAAATTCGGTAGGGAATACCGGCACGCAACAGCGCTTCTTCGAGCGAGCGTGATTGCGCGTTGGAGCGATACAATACCGCCATGTCTGCGCGGGCTCGGCCTTTGCGCGCCCATTCGTCCACGGCATCGGCAATGTAGCGTGCTTCGTCTTGTTCATTAAAGGCACTGTATAAGACGATGGGTTCGCCTCGTTCGCCTTCGGTGCGCAGATTTTTACCCAAGCGCCCTTCGTTATTAGAGATGACCGCATTGGCGGCATCCAAAATGGTTGAGGTCGAGCGATAGTTTTGCTCGAGCACGATCATTTCTGCACCGGCAAAATCTTGCTGAAAATGACGAATGTTATCGATGTTCGCGCCACGCCAACCATAAATCGACTGGTCGTCGTCACCCACCACCATCACCGAAACACGACTGCCTGCGAGCAAACGAATCCAAGCGTATTGGATGTTGTTGGTGTCTTGAAACTCGTCCACCAAAATATTGCGAAAACGCTGTTGGTAATGATCAAGTAAGTCGGGGTTGTCGAGCCAAAGCTCATGGGCGCGGAGCAAAATTTCACCAAAATCAACGAAACCCGCACGCTGACAGTGTTCTTCGTAAATATGGTAGAAATCATGTAGCTGACGACTGAACGGATCGGCCGAGGGCATCACATGCGCAGCGCGGCGTCCTTCGTCTTTTTGGCCGTTAATAAACCACTGAATTTGTTTGGGTGGAAAACGGCTGTCGTCGATGTTGTGCTCTTTCATCAGACGTTTAACGACACGTAATTGGTCATCGGTGTCTAAAATTTGAAAATGCTGCGGCAACTTAGCTTCGCGCCAATGCTGTTTTAATAAACGATGCGCCAGACCATGAAAGGTGCCGACCCACAAACCGTTAGACGGCTGTTGCAGTGCTTCTTCTAAGCGACCACGCATTTCCCGTGCAGCTTTGTTGGTAAAGGTGACCGCCATAATGGCAAACGGCGATACCTGCTCCACATTGATAAGCCAGGCGATACGTTGCACCAACACCCGCGTTTTGCCAGAACCTGCTCCTGCCAATACTAATTGATGAGGAGAGTTGGCAGCCACAGCGTTGCGTTGACCGTCGTTTAATTGATCGAGTAATAGAGAAATATCCATGCGCGCCAGTTTATCAGAATGTCAGCGCTGTCATGTACCACTTATATTGTTCTTATATTCTGCTTCTATTGTTTCTGCTCTATTGCTCCTCTATGAGTTAGATGTCGTAAGCTTTCACATTCAATGCTTTAAATAGGGATAGTGCAAAAAAAAGAGACAACCAAAGTAGGCACCGTATAATCGACCATAACCATTTTTAAGATGACAACGTAACGGATATTTTGCGTGAATCGACGTCCCATTTTAACTGACATCTCATTGGCGATGCCTACTTTGCGAAAATCGGAAGTGAAGGTCGCCGAGTTCGTGCTTAAATCGCCCGAGCAAGTCATGCACATGCGTATTGTTGATTTAGCGCAAGAGTCGCAAGTCAGTGAGCCGACCATTGTGCGTTTTTGCCGAGCGGTTGGTTGCAATGGATTTCAAGAATTCAAAGTGCGCATTGCGCAAGAAATGGCCGTGGCGAATAACCTAGGGCAATTTGCAATTGTCGAAGACGACAGCATTAAAGATATTTGCAGTAAAATTGCCGACACCACCATTCAACGTCTGCACCAAGTCAAAAATCAGATACAACCAAGCCAAATAGGGGCGGCTGCATTAGCCATGAGTGTGGCGCAGCGGGTTGAATTTTATGGTTTTGGTGCGTCGGGAGCGGTGGCGACTGACGCTCAGCACAAGTTTTTCCGCTTACAGGTAGCGACTGCGGCCTACAGTGATCCCCACATGCAAAGCATGTCCGCGGTCACTTTAAGCAAAAATGATGTGGTGGTGGCAATCTCGCAAAGTGGCCGCACGCGCGATTTGCTGCATTCGATGGCGTTGGCACAGCAGTATGGTGCAGTGGTAGTCAGCTTGGCACCGCAAGATACGCCTGTCAGCGCGCAAGCGGATTTGCCTATTTTTATCAATATCGAAGAAGATACCGAAAAATTCACCCCAATGACCTCGCGCATCGCCCACCTAATGATCATAGATATGCTTGCGGTTGCGGTAACACAACGCCGCGGCCCTGATTTCGCCGAGCATCTTAATGCGATCAAGCGCAGTATTAAATCACTACGCATCGATAATTAACGCTAAGAAACAATAAAAGCAGATAAAGAAAATAGACAAAGTGTCTTAAACGATACATATATGACGCATTTGGCCATATGCCTATCGCTCTTTTTCTGTCATATTTTCATCATGTTTAGTCGTTAAAATAATAAATCAAAATTAATAAGGAGATATCATGGCAACTGCAAAAAAAGTAGCGCAAGAGCAGAGTGTTTCTTTTGATCAGGAAGGTAACATTGTTGTGAATAAGGACTCTTCCATTTCTCCCAAATTAATGGC
>JARGOI010000116.1 GCA_029212275.1 Thalassolituus sp. | reverse complement strand
AAATAGAAATTTTAGAAGACAAAGATTGGGTCCGAGCATGGATGGAAGATTACCACCCGATGTGTTTTGGCGAACGCCTATGGGTGTGTCCTAGTTGGCGCGAGCCACCCGAAGCAAATGCCGTTAACCTAATGCTGGACCCCGGTTTGGCCTTCGGCACGGGCACTCATCCAACCACCTCACTATGCCTGAAATTTTTAGATGGCGACATTCAAGGTGATGAATTGGTGGTGGATTATGGTTGTGGCAGCGGTATTTTAGGTATCGCCGCCTTGCTGCTGGGTGCTCGTCATATGGTTGGCGTCGATATTGATCCACAAGCCTTACTGGCAACCGAAGATAATGCCAACCGTAACCACATCGCTCGCGACCGTTACGAAATTTATTTGCCAGAGGCGACTCCCAATGTGCAAGCCGACGTCACCGTGGCCAACATTTTGGCTGGGCCGTTAGAAGCTCTCGCCCCAAACATTGCGGCGTTAACCAAACGTGGTGGGCGTTTAGCCTTGTCGGGATTGCTGGCCGAACAAGCCGATTCGGTATCATCGCGTTACAGCGAATGGTTCGACATGCAAACGCCGCAACAAGAAGGCGATTGGATCGTCCTTACTGGGACAAAACGCTGAGGTATCTATGACAGCCAAGGTCACCCGTTGTCCACACTGTCAGACCAGTTTTCGGGTCAGTGAACACCATTTGCAAATCGCCAATGGTGCCGTGCGCTGTGGCTCCTGCTTACAAGTATTTCAAGCGCTGGATTACGAAGTGTCGACCACTCTCAATCCAGCGAACTCCAGTTCTATCCAAGTAGAGCCGACCTCAAAAGACTCAATCCCAAACTCGAACGCCCCTAGCTCGAACAAAGAAGAGTCAATCGCAGCCGCGATCAAAACTACAATCGAAGCCACAATCAAACCTACAACGGAAGCAGCGCAAAGCTCGCCTTCCTTTGTGCAAGATTCCACCGCGTCGATGACTGGCAAAACGGAAAAACCTTCCAGTATTCGCTTCCAAGCCGCGTTTGACGACGACATTGATGAAAACACTAATGACGAACATGACATCCCTGATAGCCAAAAAACAACCGATAACAGAAAAACAACCGATACTAGAAAAACAACAGACGCTAGTGAGTCCCCTAACACCAGTGACCAGATAAATACCACATCCAGTAATAGTGCTTACCATCGTACTTCGAACACCAATCCGTTTCAGTTAGCAAATGAATCTAACAACGCCGAAAATTCAACTGACCCTGGCGCAGCGATCGATGTTGATGAATCGTCGATTAATTTAGACGAGGCTTTTGGTGAGCTAGATAATTCACTGAACATGAATAATGAGTTCGCCAAGCCTGAGCATATCGACTTTGAACCTTTAATGGCCGCTAAACGTGACGATTATAAAGCCGCATTAGCGAATTATTTAGTTGATTTAAATAGCGATGATGAAGATCACCCTGACGATATTGATTTTGACGGCGAATTACTGATCTCGGACGATGGCATCATCCCAGTCATGAACGATTCGATTAATATCAATGATGAGATTAAAGACCAAGCCGATGATATTGATTTGGCCTTTTCCGCGACCGAGGATGATCAAGAAGTTACACAGAGCTTATTAAAAACGGATTCGAAAAAAGATAGCGAAGATTATTTTGATGACGAGAATGGCCTTGATGATGAGCATGATCACAATTTGTTAGATGAGCAGGTTACCGAATCTCATCCTAAAGAAATTGATTTGGTCTATAAAACGGTATCCTCAACACAATCTAAACCCGAAACCGAATTCGCTAACGAGCCAGAACCAGAACCAGAACCAGAACCAGAACCAGAACCAGAACCTGAGCTTGAAACTAAAAAGGATCAAGAATTCGACGAGATTCTCAGTGATTTATCTGCAGCTCAAAATGTCGGCGAACCAAGCCTAGATTCCTTACTCGCTGATTTAGACAGTGATGATATTGAAAGTGCTGAAATTGAAAGTTATCAACAAGAGAGTGACGATTTAGACAGCACCAATTTGGACGATATTACTGCAGACAAAAATCGCGACAAGGATCAACAAGAGCCTAATGGTGCAAATCTTGCGTCGAATGAGCAAAGTATTGACTCGGTAAAAGCGTCAGATTCTTCTACAACAGCTGCATCAGACAAGGAAGCCGCTTCAGCTTCGCTAAACATCAACCAAGAACCAGAAATTCTTGGGCAAACTGAAAAGTTTATGGTCGAAGAGGATGCGCAGGAAAAATGGTCACTCGATCTTCTCGATGAGTTTCAGAAAGATCTTAATCAAACGAAACAAACACCAAGGATGTATGCCGACAATATCGGCGAACCAGACGAAGATCTCTTGCTGCAAATGGAAAGCAGCCGGTCTATGTCATTTTCCGATATTCGTGAACAGCGCCAACATGAAACCGATGCCTCCCTCAAATCTGATAATGAGAATTCAAGCCCAAATCAGGCTAACGCGGCTCAATCTTCAGCGGCTGATAGCAGAGAACCTAATAACACTAAAAAAGCCAGTAACACTGAAGTAGCAAGTAACACTGAAGAAGCAAGTAACACTCAAACAGAAAGCATCGACGAAAATATTGAAGAAATCACGGACGATAACTTTGCCTTTTTAGGGGGATTGCGAGCAGACGACGCTTCTGAAAAGTCTGATTTCGGAGTGAATATTTCCGGAAATTTAGATGATTTCCATTCTAAAGAGCGTCCTCAGTCTTCAATTTCATGGGGTAGCGTTATCACCGCGTTGGGGCTAATCCTGCTTATTGGTATTCAAACTGCGGTGTTTATGTTTGATAAAGCGGCATTGAACCCAACATGGCGACCCTTCTATGCCCAAGCTTGCGGAATCATAGGTTGCCAGCTCCCTATTCAGCAAAACATAGAAAAAATGACCGTCAGTAATACCTATGTCGCCGCACATCCGCAAATTGCCCGTGGTTTGGTGATTGATACGTTATTAACCAATACCGCGCGCTACGAACAATCTTATCCCGATATTGAAATAGAATTTCGCGATTTGAATGAAAAGCTGGTCGCCTTTCGCCAATTCACACCCGACGAGTATCTTGCTGGGGGAGTAAATTCTAAGATGCCCATACCGGCATCGACGGGTGTTCATATTGCGTTCGAAATACTCAACCCTGGGCCAGAAGCCGTCAGTCGTCGGATTATTTTACGCAACAACTGACGCAACAACTTAATCAACAATACCGTTAACAATTGAAGCTTAACCACGCACCGTTTATGCAGTCCAGAGCTTCCAATACTGACTCCTAGATGGAGTCAAAGCTATTTCTGGCTTTTGCTTAAATAGGGTGTCGACTGAATATAGGCCTAATTCGAATATTTTTGCCGCACTTTGCTCTTTATTCGATACCCCCATACGAGTATGATACCGCCCTCATTTTGATCGCACACTTTTTAACCAGACATCGAAAACATCATGTCCATATTTGGTTCCCATACTGATGCCGCTCTCGGTCTTATCGCAGAGCCTGTAGTAAATCCTACAATAGGCACAGGTCCTACAATAGGTCCGTACACTCTGCCAAACCCAGTGGTATTGGCTCCAATGGCAGGCGTTACTGATCTTCCATTTCGCCGCTTATGTCGTCAACTCGGGGCAGGATTGGTAGTCGGTGAGATGGTGTCGGGTAATGCTGATTTAAGGCACACTCGTAAGTCTCAACTGCGTCTGGATCATAGCGGTGAACCAGCCCCCATCGCCGTACAAATTGTTGGCGGTGATCCACAAGTGATGGCTGACAGTGCCCGCTTCAATGTCGAAAATGGCGCGCAAATTATCGATATCAATATGGGCTGCCCAGCAAAAAAGGTATGTAATAAAGCAGCGGGCTCGGCCTTGCTGCGCGACGAAGCGTTGGTTAATGACATACTGCAAGCCGTCACCGAAGCGGTGAATGTTCCTGTCACACTAAAAATACGCACAGGTTGGTCGCCAGAGCATAGAAATGCGATCACTATTGCCCAGCTTGCACAGCGCGCTGGTATTGTGTCGTTGGCGGTGCATGGTCGCACTCGTGCGTGTGGCTATGGCAATACCGTCGAGTACGACACCATTCGAGCGGTCAAACAGGCTGTGAGCATTCCTGTTTTTGCTAACGGTGATATTACCGATGCCAAAAAAGCCGCGGAGGTAATGCAATATACCGGCGCTGACGGTGTATTGATTGGCCGTGCAGCACAGGGCCGTCCATGGATATTTCGCGAAATTGTTCATTACCTCAACACCGGACAGAGTTTGCCAGAACCTTCTTTAGATGAGATAGCATTTATTCTAAAGAACCACATGCGTGGCCTATACGAGTTCTATGGTGAATATTTGGGCTGTCGCATCGCCCGCAAACACGTGAGTTGGTACGCCAAAAGCCAGCCTGGTGATGTATTTCGCAAACAGTTTAATCAATTAGAAGATCCAGAAGCTCAACTCCATGCTGTTACCGAGTTCTTCAATCGTCCTCTAATGACTGAGAATAAAGCAAAAAATAACGCAAAGGAGATAGCCGCATGAATACCGAAGCATTTTTTAAAAAGGTAGAAACCGTGACAGATTTTTCAGACGTACCACCATCACCATCCGCTCCACAAACACTGCGTGACAGCGTTGAAGTCGCGTTAAAAAATTATTTAGAACAAGTCGATGGTGAAAACATCGAAGGCATCTACGACATGGTACTGTCTGAGGTTGAAGCACCCTTGCTTGAAACCGTCATGCGCTTCACTCGTGACAACCAAACCAAGGCATCCGTCATACTTGGACTTAACCGCGGTACTTTGCGAAAAAAACTAAAACAATACGGCATGCTTTAAGCCATTGCTTTTAACGTTGTCGTATAACATTCAGCGACGACGATTCATTTTCAAACTCGACAGGTTGCTATGAACGATATTACCCCCATTCGACGTGCATTGATCAGCGTTTCTGACAAAACCGGTATCATTGATTTTGCTTATGCTTTATCCCAAGCTGGGGTAGAAATTCTTTCTACCGGTGGCACCTATAAGCTGTTATTAGAAAATCAGATTCCTGCGGTAGAAGTGTCGGATTACACCGGTTTTCCAGAAATGATGGATGGCCGCGTGAAAACCCTGCATCCAAAGATCCATGGGGGAATTTTAGGGCGTCGTGGACAAGACGATGAGGTAATGACCGAACATCAAATCAATCCTATCGATTTGGTTGTCGTGAATTTGTACCCGTTCGCAGCCACTATCGCTCGTGCCGATTGTGATTTACCCATGGCGATCGAGAACATCGATATTGGCGGTCCAACCATGGTGCGTTCTGCCGCTAAAAACAATGCCTATGTGGGTATTGTGGTCAACGCCAGCGATTACGATCAGGTAATTCAAGAGCTCAATGCTCACCAAGGTTTAACGAAAAAATTCCGCTTCGATTTGGCTCTGAAAGCCTTCGAACACACTGCTGCGTACGATGGCATGATTGCCAATTATCTAGGCACGATCGATCAATTGGCTGAAACCCTGTCAGTGGACAATCGTCATTCTTTCCCGCGTACCTTCAATAGCCAATTTATCAAAGCGCAAGACATGCGTTACGGCGAAAATCCGCATCAAAAAGCGGCGTTTTATGTTGAAGCGCAACCACAAGAAGCCTGCATCGCCACCGCCAAACAATGGCAAGGCAAAGAACTGTCTTACAATAACGTTGCCGATACCGATGCTGCACTTGAGTGTGTTAAATCCTTTGTCAAACCCGCCTGCGTTATTGTTAAACATGCCAATCCTTGTGGTGTTGCTGTGGTGCCAGAAAACGAAGGTGGCATCCGTAAGGCTTATGATTTGGCTTACGCCACCGACAGCGAATCCGCCTTTGGCGGTATCATTGCCTTCAACCGCGAGTTGGATGCCGACACCGCCAGTGCCATTGTCGAACGTCAATTTGTCGAAGTGATTATTGCCCCGTCTGTGAGCGCCGCGGCGGCGACAGTGATTGAGGCCAAGAAGAATGTACGCTTACTAACCTGCGGCGAACTGCCAACCCAACGTGTTAACGATTTCGATTTTAAACGCGTAAATGGTGGCTTACTGGTACAAGACCGCGACAACGGTATGATTTCGTCCGATGACTTACAAGTGGTCACCAAACGTGCACCTTCTGAAGCCGAACTGCACGATTTGATTTTTGCTTGGAAAGTCGCCAAATATGTGAAATCCAATGCCATTGTGTACGCCAGTAATCGCCAAACGATTGGTGTTGGCGCAGGTCAGATGAGTCGCGTTAACTCCGCTCGCATCGCCGCAATCAAAGCTGAACATGCTGGCCTTGCGGTAGAAGGTGCGGTGATGGCATCGGATGCTTTCTTCCCTTTCCGTGATGGTATTGATAACGCTGCGGCGAATGGCATTAAAGCTATTATTCAACCTGGCGGCTCTATTCGTGACGAAGAAGTAATTGCCGCGGCTGATGAAGCTGGGATTGCCATGGTATTTACCGGCATGCGTCATTTCCGCCATTAAGTTTTTGCTCGAAGCTGAAGCGCTCGCTGTGGCGGCGTTAAGACCGAGTACTCACAAGAGAAGTTAGCAATGAAAGTATTAATAATTGGTTCTGGTGGACGTGAACATGCACTTGCATGGAAAGCACTACAATCTCCTTTAGTGGATAAGGTCTTCGTTGCCCCAGGAAACGCTGGCAGCGCACGCGAAGCCAATATTGAAAACGTCGCCTTGGACGTGATGGATTTTGATGGTCTACAGGCCTTTGCCCAATCCGAAAATATTGGTCTCACCATTGTTGGTCCAGAAGCTCCGTTGGTGGGCGGCATCGTTGATCAATTTGAAGCGGCCGGTTTAAAAGTCTTTGGTCCTCGTCAAGGCGCTGCCCAATTAGAAGGCTCGAAGGCGTTTACCAAAGATTTTTTAGCGCGCCAAAAAATTCCTACTGGGGATTATCAAAACTTCACCGAGGTTGAAGCAGCACTGACCTACTTGCGCCAGAAAGGTGCGCCTATTGTTGTAAAAGCCGATGGTTTGGCGGCAGGTAAAGGCGTCATCGTAGCGGAAACCTTAGCGCAAGCCGAAGAAGCCGTGGTCGATATGCTTTCAGGTAATGTCTTTGGTGACGCGGGTTGTCGCGTCGTCATTGAAGAATTCTTAGTAGGTGAAGAAGCGTCATTCATCGTGATGGTGGATGGCAAAAATGTATTAGCAATGGCAACTAGCCAAGATCATAAGCGCGTGGGAGACCAAGATACCGGTCCAAATACTGGCGGAATGGGTGCGTATTCTCCAGC
>JARGOI010000115.1 GCA_029212275.1 Thalassolituus sp. | reverse complement strand
TGCGAAAGTTAATCCAGCCGTGACAGTGCAAATAACGCATGCACGCGTCGACCATGGGCCAGCCAGTGCGGCCATACTGCCAAGCATCAAAATAGGTGGTATTCATCGTGCGTTGCAATGACGCCATAGCCGGATGCAAATTACGCCATTCCATATCTGGTTGATCTTCTAACTTCTGAATAAAATGGCAATGCCACCATAAGCGTGACTCGAACGCAGCGAGACTGCCGGTCCAGTATTTTGATTGGTAATTTGACTGGAACTGGGATAAATCATTTGAGCTGACCTGAACCTGTGCATCGGCGAGTCGCTTGACCACTTCTTTCATGCTAATGCAGCCATAGGCAAGATAGGGACTGAGTCGCGAACAAGCACTTTCTGCTGTAAGTGGCGAGCTAATGGAGCCTCGATAACGCTCTCCACGCAGCGTCATAAAGCTTTCTAGTACCGCCAAGGCGCGACGACGCCCACCATGCTGTTGATAAGGGCAGGGCAAAGGATCGTTACTCACTCGCATGGGCAAAGAGTGACTGTTAGGCAACTCATTGTTGTTTAATATAAATCCAGTTTCATCCCTTGAGTCTGCCCATTCAATACTCACGGGAGTCGGGGTTAGTGGCGAGTGCATAAATTGATGCCAGTAATTGGCCCAGTCGTCGCGGTTATGTCGACCTTGCGTTTTAGAAGCGCGTCTTACCCCAAATTGAGGATGCTCGTGCCAATCAATCTGCTGCGTTTTACACCAAGCTTTTACCGCGCGATCGCGCTGGAAGGTCCAATAATTTCCGGTTTCTTCATGACTGTGTAATTCGAATGGACCGCACTGCGTTCGCAATTGTTGAAATACATCGGCGCAGTCTCCGGCCAATAATTGCAACCTCCCGCCAACTGCTAGCAATTGCTGTTGCAGATCTTCGAGTGATTCGCGAATAAAGTCCCATTGTCGTTGACTGGTATCGGGTAATTGCCAGTAAGCAGCTTCAAAAATATAGATGCAGATAACTGGGCCACGAGCCGCTGCGGCGGCTATGGCCGCGTGATCGTGAATACGTAAATCCCGTTTAAACCAGACGATTTGCAGCATTAGCTGAACTCAGAGCTAAAGACTGTGACAATCGGTGCAGGGTAATTGCTGAGCAGCTGCCGACCGTCTTGATGCTGTTGAATATCTGCTAATGAGGCTTCGTTTAACTCAGGCAGCCAACATTTGATGTGTTCGATATTGGCGTCGTATTGGCCCAGTTGTTTGTTTAAATTAAATTGGCGTTGGGGACGAGCGTCGTGTCCTACTCCGGCCAGATATGCCCAATTTCCCCAATTGCTGCCGACGTCAAAATCGGCAAGCTGCTGTTCAAACCAACGTGCCCCTAAGCGCCAATCCAGCTGCAATTGATGTATAAAATAACTGGCCATATTCTGGCGTAAGCGATTAGAAACCCAACCAGTTGTTTGCAATTCTTTTAAGCCAGCATCAACCATAGGAACACCGGTCTGGGCGTTGCACCAAGCATCCCAACGGGGGTTTGTTTGAAGCTTTTCTTGTTGCTCATGCGTAGGTTGACGCAATAAAGGCTGCTGTTGAGGTTGCTGTTGGGGCAGATGCCGAGGTTGTTCATGATGAACATGCGGCGACTTATTTTCATGCTGATTTGGCGTTATGTCGGTCAACCCTTGCGCAGACAAGTTTCCTTCACTAGACAGACCATGTCGCTGAAATAGCGCACTGCCATGAACACGCATCGACCAATGAAAATACTCACGCCATAACAATTCAAACTTCAGCCAATAGGTGTGTTCTGTTACCTCATGGAAGGATTCGAATTTTTCAATTTCGTGCCACACTTGTCTTGGTGATAAACATCCCCATGCTAAATAATGACTTAAATGGCTACTGGCCGTTTTTCCTTGTAATTGATTGCGGGTTGCCTTGTAGTGACGTAATCCTTCGTGCTGCCAGATATATTCTTGCAGCCATTGCTTACCAGCGGCCTCGCCGCCAGCATGATTAAGTCGAATGGTGGCTGAGTTTTCGCTTGGCCAACTCATGGGCGACCAATGAGTCAGAGAAAATTCATGCAGCGACAGGCGTCGCACTAAAAGCGGTTTAGGAACTTTCCAGTGGGTAGCATCACCCTCGACTATTTTTCTAAAATGCGTAAAAGTTGACGGCCATTGCTGTAAAAGTGACGCCATTTGAGTTTGTTGAAATAACGTCTGAGACTCATAGATATCTAAGGTTATCGGATTTTTTTCTTGAAGATTGGCTAATTGTTCCAACCAGCGTTTTTCTTCCGGCGCTTGTGCTGCACTGGTTAATATCCGGCAGCGATCTGTTTGGTTGGCAAGATCCATTAAAATTTCGACTGGATCACCACAATACATATGAAATTCGAAGGTTTGATTTTCGAGGCTGCGGTGCATATCAATAAGCGATCCTCGCAAGAAACGCGCTTTGGCATGGCCTAAACGATTCATCTCATGTGAGTCTTTCTCAAACCAGTTTTTCGGTACAATAAACACCACCGCCAACGGGTGGCCATTGTTCAGTGCTTGGTAAAAACCAGCGTGGTCACTTAAACGTAAATCATTGCGAAGCCATAAGATTTGTTTCATATAAACTCGTCCTCGACTGACGCCGCTGCACATTGATTTTTAGTTTTAGCATCGCGTTTGCAACGATCACTGCAAAAGCGTACTTCTTGCCAACAGCGTTCCCATTTTTTTCGCCAACTGAATGGACGACGGCACTGCGCGCAAATCTTTTCTGGTAAATCCGTTTTTTTAATCACGCTACCTTTATTTGATCTCATAAAGCATCCAACTGACTGAGCAGACCTCCAGCTCTGGCAATCACTTTATTTTGTTCTTCTTCACCCAGCTTATCAAAAGAGCGATAAATCAAACCCATGCGTGGATTTTTTTCAAGCAGGTCTCTGTGTCGATTGAGGAAATGCCAATACAAACTATTAAAAGGGCAACTGTCAGATTCGCTGCGAGTTTTCACATCGTAGTGACATCCTTTGCAGTGGTCGGACATTTTGTTGATGTAATTACCAGAGGCCGCGTAGGGCTTACTGCCTAAGTAGCCGCCATCCGCGTGCATGACCATGCCCAAGGTGTTGGGTAATTCCACCCATTCATAGGCATCGGCATACACCGCTAAATACCAGTCACAAATCTCTTGCGGTGCTATGCCAGTTAGAAGAGCAAAATTGCCCGTTACCATTAACCGCTGAATGTGGTGTGCATAAGCATGATTGATGGTGTTGGAGAAACAATCGGCCATACAGCTCATTTTGGTATCGCCGTCCCAATAGTATTTGGGCAATTCTCTTTCATTATTGAAATAATTCTGGCCAGCATAATTGGGCATGGTCAACCAATAAATACCGCGCACGTATTCGCGCCAACCGATGATTTGGCGAATAAAACCTTCCGCAGAATTGAGTGGGATGCTCTCTTGTTGGTAAGCCTCAATGACGGCATCACACACTTCTTTGGGGGTCAGTAGTCCGCAATTTATATAGGGCGATAGTAGGCTGTGAAAGAGGCACGACTCGCCTTTGGCCAACGCATCTTGATAGTCGCCGAAATAGGGAAGCGCCTGTTCGATAAAAAAACTCAGTGCCTCTAGCGCTTGATCTCGTGTGGTGGCCCACGCAAAGTTATCTAAGTTACCAATATGATGATTGAAATGTTGTTTGACTAGATTGAAGACGTCTTCGTCAATGTCATCACGCGAAAATATGGGAGGTGTGGGCAGGGGCGGATCGCCTTTCCAGCGTTTGCGATTGTCGGCATCAAAATTCCAAGCATCGCCTTCTGGTTTATTATCTTTCATTAAATAACCAGTTTTACGGCGCATTTCGCGATAGAAGAACTCCATACGCAACTCTTTGCGATCTTTGGCCCAATCATTAAAGGTTTGCGCATTACAAAAAAATCGGTCGTCTTCGTAGACGGTGACAGGGATGCCTAGCGCATCAGGCCAATCGATATCAATAGAGTGCTGTAAACGATATTCACCGCATTGCGTAAGGATGAGCTTTTCGGGTGCGTGTTCTTGGCATTCACGCTTTACGACATCAAGCAGGCTTTGACACTGGGAGTCGGGATTGTATTTATGGTAAGTCACTTGCCAGCCAGCAGTTCTGAGGGTTTCTGCAAAATGGCGCATGGCACTGAAAAGTAAGGCGATTTTTTGCTGATGATGAGGAACATACGTCGCTTCTGCAGCCACCTCAGCCATCACAATGCGATCTTTGCTTTTGTCCAGAATTCGTAAGCTGGCCAGCTCGGAATGCAGCTGATCGCCGAGAATCAAACCAATATTCATAACTTCTACAATCACTCAGTTGTTTGTATAATGATTGTACAAGTGTTGGAGCAAGCATGCCAATAGCAGAGAAGCCTTAATTGCTAAAAGATAATCATTGATTTGGGCGCTGTCTTTAAAGATTCGATGCTAGGCTCGAACTGGCAGTCACCTGATCACGGCCATGCTCTTTCGAGTGATACAAACATTGGTCTGCAATTCTTAAGAGTGATTCCAAATCCATATCTTCTTTAGGAATGGCACCGGCAACACCAATACTGACCGTCATGGAGGTTGTTTGGTCATCATTGGATATCATAGTGCCTTTAACCGCTTTTCGCAGAGCCTCAGCAAACTGACAAGCATTACTTTCACTGGTTTTCGGCAAGACAACGACAAACTCTTCGCCACCATAGCGTGCGGCAAAGGCGTCTGGCATGGTAATAAATTGCTTAATCAGGGCCGATACTTCAATGAGGCACAAGTCACCAAAGGCATGGCCGTAGTTATCATTGAGTTTTTTAAAGAAATCGACATCAATCATGATCACCGAAATAGGGTGTTCGTTTTTGACACTCTGTTGATAATGCTGGCGATAAAGTTGGTCAAAATGACGACGATTGAACAGTTTAGTGAGTCCGTCGGTGGTGCTCAGCTCTTGAAGTTTTTGGTTGGCAACTTGCAAGGCGACTGTGCGTTCTCGCACTTTTTCATCTAGGTCGGTATTCATCGCTAGTTGTAAATCGAGCAATTTAGTTTGTGACGAAATTCGCAATTCTTTTTCTTCATTCATTTTATTAGCAAAGGCTAATGATAAAATGATTAGTTCGACAATGGAGCCGATTATAAATGCTTGGCCTCCCACATAGGTGGATTCGATGTATCCACCTATGTCGAGTAAAAACCAAATCACAAACGCGATGTGTGCTACCCATGCCAAGGTAAAAATACGTGCGGATTGAATTCCAGCAAACCACCCCTTTAAGCCCATGAATAGACCCGCAAAGAGTCCAACAAAGGCAGTAATATAGGTGGCACTGATGATAATTGAATAGCTCACAGTAAAACTGGCCAGTGTCAATGTTGCACCAACGCAGACCATTAAATAACCGAAATAGCGAGTAGCGGTGGGATATTTTTTATAATCTAAAAAATTTAAAACAAAACAGACGGCGATAAGCAAATTGAGTGGACTAATAAACGCTAGAACCGAGTTATTCATGTCCGGTTGATCAAACCAAAAGAATTCTTGTCCGTAACCAAACACCAAAAATACCAGTACTGCCGAAGAAGCAAGATATAGTACGAATAATAAATACGCGCTTTCCCATAAAGTAATGAATAAAAAGGCGTTGTATAGCATCATAAACAACAGTACACCTATTAAAATGCCGCTCCATAATCGAAAGAACATTTCATCTTTATAGGCATCTTCAATGGATAATATATCGACTGGAAGAAGCATGGGGCCGGTGGTTTCTATACGCACATAAACCTCGCGCTCCGAATCTTTGGGCAGTGCTAATGGAAACCAAAAAGTACGGCGTACATCATCGACAACGCCCGCAGCCTTTACTCTGTCGCCAGCATGAAAAGAATCTTGCAATTTACCATCAGCAAACACGTAAAAGTCGATGTAATCGTAGTGAGGATAATTAAAGCGAATAACAATATCATCTAGAGATTGATCGGTAGTAATGCGTGTTTTCATCCAAATTGTAGCGTGTGTCCCGTGCGGTAAACTTTCCAACTCTGCACGACTGACCCAGTTTTCATAGGGAATGATGGAGATGCTCTCTATCGTACTGTTTTGATCTTCATAGACGAACTGAAAAAACGGCTGTAATCCCATGGGATTACCATTGAAAAATGCGGTGGGGCCTGCCTGAACTGGGGTAGAACTGAAAAAGGTGGCGCTGACAATAAAAAGAAGGATCCCAAGCGCCCGCCACCCAGCGTAACCATTTGAAATTAAATATTTTTTTTCGTAAGTTAATATGTTCATTAAAGACCGCTGGCAGACCAAGGACGCGCTTAAAAATAAGCATAAGAACCTCCTTTAAATGTAGTCCATGCTGGTGGTCTGTCAATTGGGTAATAATCTTCAACCAGCGGGTAAGTCGAACCACAGTGCAACGCTTTCAGCTGCCTTGGATTGAACTGTCAGCCTTGTCTTAAATACGCCCACCGCATCGCCCTGCTTTAACACCTGATCGTTAGCCTCATCTTCAACGTTGACTTGAAATTCACCACTTATAACGTGCAGATAACCTGGACGAGTGTCAGTTTGAAAATCAAAATTCTCTCCCGACGCTAGTTGCAGTCGATAGAGATTGGCATCTTGCTGCAAGGATAAAGAACCTTCTCTGCCATCAGCCGTGACCAGTGGTGTGAGGGTGTCTTTCTGCACCACTTGTGCTTGTTGATAACTGGGTTCTATGTTTTTACGATTTGGTTGAATCCATATTTGCAGAAAGTGCAAATTCTCATTTTTAGAATGATTGAATTCGGAATGAGTCACCCCAGTACCAGCACTCATACGCTGAATGTCGCCCGCAGGAATCACAATACTATTGCCCATGCTGTCCTTGTGTTCGATGGAACCTTCGAGCACATAAGAGATGATTTCCATATCACGATGGCTATGGGTACTGAATCCAGCAGCAGGCGCGACAGTATCGTCATTAATAACCCGCAGAGCAGAGAATCCAGTATGTTTAGGATCATAATAGCTGCCAAATGAAAAAGAATGTTTGCTATCAAGCCAACCAAAATTGGCACGGCCACGATCTTGCGCGAGTCTTAGATAGTGCATGAGAAGCTCCTAAACAGGTGAGTAAAAACACACCGCTATAGTAGGAAGCGCATTGCACTTTGCCTATTGGTAAGATTTGAATCAATCGTTCGTTATTTTAGAATTTTACGTCAATAAACGAATTTGCCCTAAAAATTCTCGTGCTACAGGACCAATTTTATCTTTGTCTTGGTAATTAAGATAAAAACTTTCGGTACGCTTCGCGCCTTCTTTTAAAGCTAAGGGGCGTAATGTGCCATTGTTTAATGATTCCAAAATAG
>JARGOI010000114.1 GCA_029212275.1 Thalassolituus sp. | reverse complement strand
TGCACGAATTTCTGGACGGATAAGTTGGGCAACGCGAGTTTCAATCGACATTAAATGGCTCTTCATTAAAAAGACGTTAAGAAAAAATCTAATCTTTAATTCTATATTCTGCCGACCGTGCATGCGCGGTCAGATGTTCACCGCGTGCTAACACAGAAGCGACCTTCCCCATTTCCGAAGCGCCATCGGCAGAGAACATCACCAACGAAGAACGTTTCTGAAAGTCATAAACGCCTAAAGGTGACGAAAAGCGCGCGGTGCCCGAAGTTGGTAAAACGTGATTGGGGCCAGCACAGTAATCGCCTAACGCTTCGGCGGTATAACGACCCATAAAAATGGCGCCTGCGTGGCGTATTTCTGGTAACCACGATTGTGGATCGTCTACCGATAACTCTAAGTGCTCGGGCGCAATGCGATTAATAATGGCCAAACAATCGGCTTTATCTTTCGCCAAGATCATCGCGCCGCGCTCGCTCAAGGAAGTGCGAATAATGGCTTCACGCTCCATCGTTGGCAGCAGTTTTTCGATACTCGCCTGCACTTGATCTAAATAAGCAGAGTCGGTCGACACTAAAATAGATTGTGCATCTTCGTCGTGCTCGGCTTGCGAAAATAAATCCATCGCAATCCAATCGGGATCGGTTTGACCGTCACACACCACCAAAATTTCTGATGGCCCCGCGATCATATCGATGCCCACTTGGCCAAACACCATGCGCTTGGCGGTCGCAACGTAGATATTGCCGGGACCCACAACTTTGTCGACGCGTGGCACGGTTTCGGTGCCGTAGGCTAAGGCCGCAACGGCCTGAGCGCCACCAACGGTGAATACTCGGTTAACGCCTGCAGCTGCAGCAGCGGCTAACACCAATTGGTTCAGCTCGCCATCTGGCGTGGGCACCACCATGATGATTTCTGACACACCGGCCACGTGAGCTGGAATGGCGTTCATCAATACCGAAGATGGATACGCAGCTTTGCCACCAGGCACATAAATACCCACACGATCCATTGCCGTGATTTTTTGGCCAAGCAAAGTACCGTCGGTTTCGTGATACTGCCAAGAATCTTGTTTTTGCTTTTCGTGATACACACGCACACGCTCTGCAGCTGTCAGCAAAGCATGGCGTTGGCTATCATCTAATCCGTCGAGCGCGTCTTGTAATTGCTGTTGCGTTAATTCCAACTGCGCCATTGAGGAAACGGACATACGGTCAAAACGGTTGGTGTATTCGATGACAGCGGCATCGCCACGTTGACGAACGTCATGCACGATACCAGTGACGGCCATTTGCACGTCGGCATCTGAGACGCCATCCCAAGATAAAAGCTCGTCCATGCGAGCAGCAAAATCGGCTTGTGCAGAAGACAAGCGAGAAATAGTAATACTCATACGATGTCTTACCCTTTAGATATTACGATGCGGGGCTTTAAGCGTTACGTTGGCGCTCTACCGCAGCGGCCATTTGATCAATAATCGGTTGAATCTGGCTGTATTTTACCTTCATCGACGCACGACTAGCGACCAATCGAGAGCTGATGGGGGCAATCAATTCTCGCGCTTCTAAGCCATTGGCTTTCAGCGTATTGCCGGTATCAACGATGTCGACGATCAAATCGGCTAAGCCCATGATCGGCGCTAATTCCATACCACCATACAACTTAATGATGTCCACTTGGCGACCTTGTTCGGCAAAATAGCGCTTGGCGATATTCACAAACTTGGTTGCCACTTTCAGACGGCCCGCAGGCATATCAGCGCCTTTTAAGGCCGCCGTCATCAAACGACAGGTGGCGATGTTTAGATCTAATGGTTCGCATAAGTTCGCGCTGCCGTATTCCATCAGCACATCTTTACCCGCCACGCCCAAATCGGCAGCGCCGTATTCAACATAGGTCGGTACATCGGTCGCACGAATCACCACCAGTTTGATGTGATCGTGATTGGTATCGAAAATTAGCTTGCGACTTTTTTGAATATCTTCAGCCGGATGAATGCCAGCCTCCGCCAGTAGCGGTAGGGTGTCATCCAAAATACGCCCTTTAGATAAGGCTATAGTGAGCGGCTGAGTCATGGTCAAACAAGTCCTCTTAGAGTGGAGCAAATATTTATTACGCAGGTAAGCGACGTATGTTCGCGCCCAGCTGCTGAAATTTTTCTTCGATACATTCGTAACCACGATCGATGTGATAAATACGATCGACGTCGGTGGTGCCTTTGGCAACTAATGCGGCAATCACTAATGAAGCAGAAGCCCGTAAGTCAGTGGCCATCACTGGCGCACCACTTAGGCCTTCTTTGCCTCGCACAACTGCGGTGTTGCCTTCCACATGAATATCAGCACCCATGCGCACCAATTCTTGCACGTGCATAAAGCGATTTTCAAAAATGGTTTCAATGACGGTGCCCGTTCCTTCGGCGATGGCATTCAGCACAATAAACTGAGCTTGCATGTCCGTAGGAAAAGCAGGGTGTGGCGCAGTGCGCAAATTAACGGCTTTGGGGCGACGGCCTTCCATGTCCAGTTCGATCCAATCTTTACCCGTGGTAATGACTGCACCGGCTTCTTGTAACTTGTGCAGTACCGCTTCAAGCAACAATGGATCGGTATCTTTACAGCGCACACGGCCGCCAGTCACAGCCGCAGCAACCAAAAACGTGCCAGTTTCTATGCGGTCGGGCAGCACATCGAACGAGCAACCGTATAATTTCTCAACGCCATCAATGGTAATGGTATCGGTGCCAGCACCGCGAATTTTCGCGCCCATAGCAATTAGGCAGTTAGCTAAGTCGACCACTTCAGGCTCACGTGCTGCGTTTTCTAAGATGGTTTGGCCTTCCGCCAATACCGCCGCCATCAAGATATTTTCGGTACCGGTTACGGTGACGATATCAAAGAAGATGCGATTGCCTTTTAAACGACCTCCGGGTACCCAAGCTTTAACATAACCGTCCATCACTTCGACTTTTGCACCTAGCGCTTCGACGCCGCGTAAGTGTAAATCGACCGGACGACTACCAATGGCGCAACCGCCAGGCAAGGCCACTTCGGCTTCGCCGTAACGTGCCAACAAAGGACCTAAAACCAAAATAGAGGCGCGCATGGTGCGCACTAAGTCGTAAGGGGCAACACGACTGGTGTCATCACCACACAAGGTTTCGATCGACATGTCTTCGTTAATCGCAACATCGACATTCATACGCCCGAGCAATTCGAGCATGGTGGTAATGTCGTGTAAATGCGGCAAATTACCAACATGCATTGGACCTTCACACAGCAAGGTTGCCGCTAATATCGGCAAAGCTGAGTTTTTGGCGCCGGAAATACGGACATCGCCATTCAGGCGGTTTCCGCCTGTAATTCTTAGTTTTTCCATGGAGGGCTCTTAAGCGCTTGCCTTTTCTGCTGGAGTGAAGGTGCGGATAATAACCGCGTGCAGACGACCGTCGGCAATATAGGGATTGAGAATCGCGTACACAAATTGCTGACGCTTAACTGCGTTCAAGCCTTCGAATACGTCACTCACACCTTCAACTTCGTTGTGATAACCGTCTCCTGCGGTACTCCAAGAAACGTTTGGCTCGGCGGCCTCTAAAACTTGCAGGATTTCTGCCGGTGACATAATGATTTACCATTTGAATTCATAAAAAGGGGGCAATGATAACGGATTTATCAAAGAACACGAAGCCCAAGCAGTGGCCAAATGGCAAGCCGGCTTCGTTTAGAGGAATTTGATCTGGCTTAAGACCTTGTTCTCGATCTTATTTATGGCTTTTTAAGACTTTTAAAATTCTAAGATTCGCTCGCTAGCAGCGGTGCGAATACTTCATTGAGACCACACAATTCAACAATGGCGTTCAAGTCTTTTGGTGGCTGAACCAGTTTCATACTGACATTGGCCGCTTCACAACGACGCAACCACGTCAGTATTAACGCCACACCGGCACTGCTGAATCGTTCGACACCGCCCAAATCTAAACACCATTCATTGCTGCCAGTGGCTTTTTGAATAGAACGTGCGCCTTTCTCCACCAAATCACCCACGGTTTGCAAGGTCAAATCACCCTGCAAGCGACCGCCAACGTCATTGGCGGTAAAGGTGGGCGTATTAAATTCATTACTGCTCATGACTCTTCAGCCTTGCTGAACATAAAGCGGCTGATCAGCTCTTCTAACACGATGGCCGACTGTGTATCTTGAACCCAATCACCATCTGCCATGTAATCAGCCTCGGCGCCTACACTTAAACCAATGTACTTTTCACCCAACAAACCTGCCGTCAAAATGGAGGCCGAGGTATCAATGCTGAGGGTGCTCATGGATTTATCAATTTCCATTTCAACCACGGCCGCATACCATTCTGGATCAAGGTATATTTTGGTGACTTTACCGATAGTCACACCCGCCATCGATACTTTAGCGCGCTCGGTTAAGCCGCCCAAGTTTTCGAAACGCGCCTTAATGGTGTAGGTTTCACCACTGGTATTCATGGCCAAACCGCTGACTCGAAACGCCATCAACACCAAGGCCACAATCGCCAAAATCATAAAGCCACCGACGGCCAATTCAATATATCGCATACGCATGACTTAGATACTCCCCAACATAACCGCAGTTAATACAAAATCGAGACCCAACACCGCCAGTGACGAAATCACCACCGTTTGAGTCGTTGCTTTACCAATACCTTCAGACGTCGGTACCGAGTCGTAACCCTGATAGACCGCAATCCAAGTGACGACTAAACCGAATACTGATGCTTTTATAAGACCCTGGATTACATCGTCATAAAAGATCACTGTATTTTGCATATTGCCCCAATAAGCACCGTCATAAAGTCCAAGCAAATCGACCGACACAAATGCGCCGCCCCAAATACCGACGGTACTGAACAATAAAGCCAACAAGGGCACGCTGATTATTCCGGCCCATAAACGCGGGGTAACCACACGTTTTAATGGATCAACACCCATCATCTCCATGGCGGATAACTGCTCGGTGGCTTTCATTAAACCAATTTCAGCAGTCAACGCAGACCCTGCGCGTCCAGCAAACAGCAGGGCAGCCATCACCGGACCTAACTCGCGCAACAAGGTAAGCGACACCATGGTGCCCAAGGCCGATACCGAACCAAATTTAACTAAGATATTGTAGCCCTGCAGGGCTAAGACCATACCAACAAAAAAACCAGCAACCACGATAATACTGAGCGAGCGCACGCCCACCGAGTATATCTGCTTGATTAAATCAGAGAATCCAGCACTGCCTGGACCACCCCATAACAATGAATTCAGCAATAATTGACCGGCACGACCAATGGATTGAATAGAAGCAGTACCGTAACGACCGATAGCGGCTATACGATTAATCATTATTTGCTGCTCCCTAATAAATCTTGGCGGTAATCATTGGCAGGGTAATGGAAAGGCACAGGGCCGTCGGGATCGCCGGTTAAAAACTGCTTCACTTCGTCATTGCCTTCATTCTTTAATTCTTCGGGAGAGCCAAAGCCAATCACTTTACCGCCCGATAAAATACAAAGGTAATCGGCTATCGCACAGCTTTCATCAACATCATGCGAGACTAGCAAACTGGTTAACCCTAACGCTTTGTTTAAGCCACGAATAAGACGCACGATCATCCCCATAGAAATTGGATCGAGACCGGTAAACGGCTCATCGTACATAATCAATTCGGGGTCCATTGCAATCGAACGAGCTAACGCCACGCGTCGAATCATACCGCCAGAAAGCTCCGCTGGTTGCATATCGCGTGCACCACGAAGCCCTACTGCTTCCAGTTTCATCAACACCAAGTCGCGAATCATATCTTCGGGCAATTTAGTATGAACGCGTAACGGAAAGGCGACGTTTTCAAAGACATTTAAATCGGTAAACAGTCCACTGGTTTGAAACAGCATGCCCATTTTATCGCGACGCAAGGCTAGTAGATCGTTGCGCGCCATCAGGCCAACGTCTTTGCCATCCACCAGTACTTCGCCTTCGCCTTTTTCGGCACGCAACTGACCACCGATCAAACGCAACAAGGTAGTTTTACCGGTGCCACTGGGGCCCATGATTGCGGTCACTTTGCCACGTGGAAAGCTGACGTTAAGGCCATCGTAAATCATCCGGTCGCCACGATTAAAGGACAAATTACGGACGTCAACATGAATATCGGAAGTCATTTTACATCTCGACTTGAGTGTATTTTGGTTGAGTTATCTGGCGCTAGCATATCTTAACCCGCTTCTCAGACCAACGCTTGATACGAATAGTTCGACACCAGTCGGTGGCGGAACAAGAAACGATTAAAAAAAGATGCTGCCATCGATGTCCTTTGCATGTAAATGCCATTGCACCAGCGTTGCGCCCTCGCCCGTCTAAGGTACAATGGCCGCCAGTTTATAAGGAAGCTTTTATGCTGTCAGAAATAAGTTTGCTTGAAGTCGGTGCGGTATTGGCTGGTTTAGTACTTTTGGTTTGGAGTGCTGATAAGTTTGTCATAGGCGCAGCTGCGACCGCGAAACACGCTGGCTTGTCGCCTCTGGTCATCGGCCTAACCATCGTTTCAATTGGTACCTCCGCACCAGAAATGTTTGTTTCTGCGATGGCGGCATTGGATGGTGCAGGCAACCTGGCGATCGGTAACGCACTGGGTTCTAACATCACTAATATTGGCTTAGTGTTGGGCATTACTGCGCTGGTTGCCCCTATTCCGTTACAACGCAGCCTGCTGAAACGAGAAATTCCTCTGCTGCTTGGCGTCAGTGTACTTGGCGGTGTGGTGTTGTTAGATTTAACGCTTGATATGACCGATGCAATAATCTTATTGGTCGCCTTCCTTTTTGCCTTGTATTTAATGTTTCGCCAAAGCAGCGAAGAAAATGCCAGCGTTATCGATGAAGACGAACTCAAAGCAATGGAAAACACCAACTTGAAAGTCGCCATCTTTTGGTTGGTGGTGGGCCTCGCGTTGTTGATGGTCAGTTCCCGCTTGTTGGTTTGGGGAGCGACAGGGATTGCTCAAACGTTAGGCGTCAGTGAATTAATAATTGGTTTAACCATTGTTGCCATCGGCACAAGTTTGCCCGAACTCGCGGCATCAGTAGCCAGTGCGCTAAAAGGTCATCATGACATTGCGATTGGTAACGTCATTGGCTCCAATTTATTTAATTTACTGGCAGTGATGCCTATTCCAGGATTTTTGGCCGTCACCGCGGTCGATCCGATGGCCTTGTACCGCGACTACACCGTCATGATGTTGATGACAGTATTCTTATTGCTGTTGTTTGTTGTTAATTTTAAAAGCGGCATCATCGGCCGCATTTCTGGTACGCTGCTGACTTTGTCTTACGTCGGTTATTTAGCGTATCTTTTCATCTCACGCTAACGCATTTTCATCTCACGCTTAAGAATAGACACCTATGACTACTTTTGATTTTATCCATTCTGCCCAACGCACTCTGACTTTAGAAA
>JARGOI010000113.1 GCA_029212275.1 Thalassolituus sp. | reverse complement strand
AAAAAAATCGCAGATGGCGACCTTACTATCAGTTCTCATGGTCAGAAGGTATCTGGTATCTATGGCGCTATTCTTACCATGGCATCGCAATTCCAAAATATCATTAAGAAAATTAATAATTCTACAAAAAAACAATCTGAAGTGGCTGTGCAGCTAACTGCTTTATCCAAGGAAACGAGTCAAGCAGTTTCTTTACAAGAAGACGCAACAGATCAAGTTGCTGTGGCGATTGAAGAAATGACCGCATCAGCATCTGAAGTTGCTCACCTCACATTGGAAGCTGCAAATTCTGCTAAACAAGCAAGCACTCTGGTTAATTCCAGTAAAAACACTACCGATCAAACGGCCAGTAGTATTCAGAAGTTGTCAGAATCGCTTGAAGAAACTGAAGGGGGCGTGAAAGAGTTGAGTCTCAGCATTCAAAGTATTTCAAGCATTTTGGGCGTAATAAAAAGTATTGCAGATCAAACCAATTTGCTAGCTTTGAACGCCGCCATTGAAGCCGCTCGGGCAGGAGAACAAGGCAGAGGCTTTGCTGTGGTCGCTGACGAAGTTCGCTCGCTTGCTTCTAATACGCAAAATTCGACCAATGAAATTGAAGGAATGATTTTAAAGATTCAAAAAAATGCGGCGACTTCCGAATTGTCAATGAGCGATGGCCGAGTTCAAATTAATGCGATTGTAGAAAAAATATCAGAGGTAGTCGGTGCATTAACAGCAATCGATGATTCAGTCGCACACGTCAGCAATATGACAGTGCAAATCGCGACCGCAGCAGAACAACAAAGTATGACGTCATCTGAATTAAGCCGCAGAGCAACAGAAATAAAAGATTATTCAAGACAAACCAACCAGAACATGCAAAAGCTGCAATCAACTGCAACCACCATCAATGGTTTAGCAGATGACATGGTTGATATCATCTCGGTATTTAAGTTGAATTAATTTTTTATATAACTAAAAGGGTGATTTAGGGAACGAATACTGACATTTTATTTTGAGTTAATAATCAGTCATCGAATTTAAAATCGATTCTGTTTTATTTCTTTTAAGCTATGAAGTATGTACTTATTCGGACCAATACCAGCTGGTAACGTTATAGCGATATTGATCGGTATGTTCGCCGTTCAGTTTTTTCACCCAGTGCTCAGATCCTTCTGATGAAGGATCAAACAACACACAGCGATTATATAAAGGTGCAATACTTATTGGGTTATTATTCTTACCCATAAAGGTGAGTTCACCACCGGAGTTGTGATTCCAATCTTTATTTAAATACAACAACATGCAGATTTCTCTTCCGGGAGAGTCGTCAGCATGTTGTTCAACAAAATCCGTCGCGCTCATACGAAAATAATTGGTATTAATTGTAGGGTCGGTGACGTTTTTATCTGTAATTACCACGTTAAAAATACGTGATAACTGCAACATAAACTCTTCGCAACGCAAAAATTTTAAGAATTCTTGTGCTTCATTCTCTCTGGCTTGTATAACTTGCTTGGCGTTGGATTGGTTAACTTTTTTGTCGCGAGAATTATTCTCTTTTGTCCAAACATCCCTTTTTACAAAGCGGTTGTCATCACTGGTTGATTGCCATTCGTTCTGATCTACATAGAGCGCAGAATAGGTATGCCGTTGCGTTTGCCAGCAATAAGGTTGTTGTAAAGCACAGTGTACTTCATCAAGTTTAACCTCGTTGAATAGGTTGTCTATGATGACATAACGGGGATGGGAGCTTTGCAAAGTCTTTTGAAAACAAGATATTGCTCTGTCACTCAATTGTTCAGCATTTAGCCACATATTCGAACAACTTTTTTGGACAGCATCGATACTTCTCGTAGGTATTTTGTAAGCCATCGGGGCATACTTAAATCTTGGGCTAGTAATATCATTGCCTAGTTTAAACAAATTTCATAAAAAAACCCGCCATCCATGCGGATAGCGGGCTTTTTTGTTCGTTATACTTCTTAATCATCTATTTAATAGCTTTATTTAATAGCCGTATTGATCTAGCCCATCTTCAGCAAAATCGTATTCATCGTGATGAAATGCATCATTGTCGCTTCGTTTGGCTCTGATTTTCTTAAAGGCTATTTTCATACGCTTGGCTTTGTTTTGAAGGCGCTCGATACGCCGTGTTATCGCTCTGCTAGCGCGATCCGAGGCAATATCAATAGCAGAGTGGATGTGCTCTTGCTTGTCGTCAATAACAATGTCTTTTTTACCGTCTATTTTAATAAGCATTTGGCAGCGCTTATCTTCGCCACCCTTAGGACCATTGATATCGGACAGGGTGACTTTAACTTGTTTAATACTATCAGCACGTGAACCTAGCGCGAATTGAAGTCGACGCTTAACATAGGCTTTTAACTCAGATGGCAGCGCAATGTGTCGTGCTTGTACTTTAATTTTCATCTAGCTCTCCTTTATCCTTAACGGATAAGTTGCGGTTGAGTATCTAGACTATAAAAAAATTAATATAAGTAATAATCGTATTGTTCTGTGTAAGTATCAGTTTTTCCCGAATGGTTTGAAAACCTCTTTAAATTCAGTTTCTTAGTAAAAATAAGTGCTACATTCGAATTGTATTGGTTACATATATCGCACAAAACATTACAGTAAAACGCAAGATAAGCCGTTAAAAATTCGTATTGTGAAACCTAATTTGCCGGAATTATCGCCATAGTTAGTCGCGAAATGCAGCTGAGTTTGTCTTTGTCGTCGTAAATACGAATTTCCCATACCTGAGAAGTACGTCCACGATGAATAATGGCTGCTATGCCAGTGACTTTGCCTGAGCGCACACCGCGCAAATGATTGGCGTTTATCTCTTGGCCAACGGCGTACTCTTTGCTGTTATCTAAACAAAGATTTGCTGCCATGCTGCCCAGTGTTTCTGCAAGCAATACATTAGCACCACCATGAACCAAACCAATCGGCTGAAAGGTTCGTTTGTCTGCTGGCATAGTGCCTTTGACATAATCATCGCCAACTTCTGTGATCATGATTCCTAAATTCGAACATGCGGTATTTTGCATTTGGGTATTCATTAAAGAAATGTCGGGCTGTTGGAACCAAATATTTGGCATAGCAAAGTCCTGTAAAAGTTCTGAAGAAGCAGAAAGAGGTATTGGATATTCAATGTTCAATGAGAATAAATATTGGTCAAAAATTTTAGCATAGGATATCAATAGACTGTTTGTTTCTTTAACGATCGTTTGTCGAAAGTGTGAGGTGGTAGGTTCTCTGTCTCGAATTGTCTATTGTTGTTTGTATTGGTTTTGTATAACTTCCAATACAAATTAAATAACTCCAAGGAATAACTCATGATCAAATATTTAAGGGTTGCCGCAGTCTCACTGGTTGCAATTATGTTATCTGGTTGTCGCATCGTCGAGACAGTGCCTTTTGTCGATATTCCGCGCTATATGGGACTTTGGTATCAGATTTCGGCCAACGAAGTGTCGTTCAATGAAGGTTTGGTCGGGGTAACTGCAGATTACACATTACTGGAAGACGGCTCGGTAGAAGTGTTCAACCGCGGTTTCCTTAATACATTGGACGGTGAAGTCAGTGAAATTACAGGGAATGCAACGATTTGGGACGAAGAAACTAACTCAAAATTGAAAGTGGTGTTTCCAGGCGCACCTGATTTACCCTATCCAAACTACTTAATCATTGTGTTGGATGACATAGATTATCAATACGCCGTCGTAACCGATCCATTCGAATACACTTTGTTCGTGCTTAGTCGTACGCCACAGATGAGTGAAAACACGTACGCCATGATTTTAGGTCAAGTTGAAGCGCTAGGGGTTGATACTAGTGATCTTTTATTAACGCCACAGCCTGAATAAGACAAAAAAATCTTCACAGAAAACACTCTTTGATTGGCAGCGTAGGCAGCCATTGTTCGGTATAATTAGCGCTTAGTAATTATACCGCCCACATTTGTTCGCCAATCAAAGAGATCCCCTTATGAGTAATACCCCGCAAATAAAAATACCTGCCGCCTATATGCGCGGTGGTACCAGTAAAGGTGTGTTTTTCAATCTTAGCGACTTACCCGAAGCCGCACAGGTAGCGGGGCAAGCACGAGACAATATCTTATTGCGTGTTATTGGCAGTCCAGATCCTTACGGAAAGCAGACTGACGGTATGGGCGGCGCAACCTCTAGCACAAGCAAAACGGTCATTCTGACCAAAAGTGATCAAGCTGATCATGATGTTGATTATTTGTTTGGTCAGGTATCGATCGATAAGCCTTTCGTTGATTGGTCCGGTAACTGTGGCAATTTAACCGGTGCTGTTGGCGCTTTCGCCATTAGCCAAGGCATGGTGGATGCTGATCGAATTCCTCAAAATGGAATATGTACTGTACGTATTTGGCAAAAAAATATCAGTAAGACCATCATAGCTCATGTGCCTATTACTAATGGCGAAGTACAGGAAACGGGTGACTTCGAACTCGACGGTGTCACTTTTCCTGCTGCAGAAGTACAAATTGAATTTTTAGATCCAGCCGACGGCGAAGGCTCGATGTTTCCGACGGGCAATTTGGTCGATACGCTAGACGTCCCAGGTATTGGCAACTTCGAAGTGTCGATGATCAATGCCGGCATTCCAACCATCTTTTTACGTGCGGCTGATTTAGGCTATACCGGTTCAGAACTGCAGGATGACATCAATAATGACACCGCGGCGCTAGAACGTTTAGAAACCATTCGCGCGTATGGCGCTGTAAAAATGGGTTTAATCAAAGATGTCGCGGAAGCAGCGGCGCGTCAACATACCCCTAAAATTGCCTTTGTAGCGCCTGCTGCGGCTTATCTGTCCTCGAGTGGTAAAGAGGTTGCAGCGGATGCTATCGATTTACGTGTGCGTGCAATGTCTATGGGGAAATTACATCATGCGATGATGGGGACAGCCTCTGTCGCGATTGCCACTGCTGCGGTGATTCCCGGCACGTTAGTGAACGACGCCGCCGGTGGTGGTGATAACACTGTCGTCACCTTTGGTCATCCATCTGGCACGTTAAAGGTGGGCGCAGAAGCTGCCATTGTTGATGGCGACTGGACTGCGACAAAAGCCATCATGTCGCGCAGCGCGCGTGTGTTAATGGAAGGCTGGGTGCGTATCCCCGGTGATGCATTCTAGACGAAATAAGTTTTACTAATGATGTGTTTTACCGAAGATGTGTTTAAAAATCTGTAAAGCCCAGAGAGTTTGCTTCCAGCTCAATCATTCTTGAGTTTTGCGCTGGTTGCAGATGCTAGTAGTGGATTTAAACTAACTACTTCCCTTAGTAATTATTAGCCATAAAAAAAGCCCGCCGTATTATCGATACGGCGGGCTTTTTTTATGCGCTTTTCGTGACGGCGTCACACTGATATTAGTTCAGCGTTTGGCTATCACTAGAGGCACTCTCAGTATTTCCTTGCATGTTACGCGGATCGTTCGGTGCACGACCTGACGTATTGCGACGACGGCGGCGACCAGAGGTTTCGGTGCTCGCTTGATCATCATTTTTGCTTGCAGCTGGCTCGTCATTTTTTTCAGTATGAGTATCGACAGAATCAGTGTTAACTGGATCTTCAGTCGATAACACACTGTCTGCTGCCTTGCTGACAACGTCCGCTTGCGCTTCGGTATCGGCAACGACCTTATTAGCCTGATCAATCAGATCTTCCTGAGCTACTTCAGCAACTGATTCGCTCTGTTCAGCTAAGGTCTTTGCTACGCTTTCCTGCACAGCACTTTCTGCCTTAACTTCTGAAGTTGGAGCTTCATTGGTCGAAGATTCTGAGTGGCTAGAATCTATCGATTGAGATACAGACGTTTCAGCGCTGGTCGTTACCGATTCTTCGCTTGCTTCAGCCTTTGTTTCTTGTGCCACTTTTGATCTAGAGCTGGTCTTACGATCGCGAGCTCCTTTTCTAGCTTTGGGTGCAGAGTTAGAAGATGTATCCGCTGGAATTTCTTCTGGCGTCTGCGCCGGAGCTTCTTGTGGCACTGGCTGCGGTGCTTCGGTAGGAACTTCAACTGGAGCCGGTGCTTCTGTTGGCGATTCTACTGGCACTTCAGACGGAGTAGGCGATGGAATATGATCCCCAGAATTCTCTATCGTTGCAGAAGCACTTATCTTATTGATTTCGTGGTCTGCTGCTTCTTTGGCTGCATTGGCGGCCATTTGCGCAGCTACCGCTTCGCTTGCCGATATTTCATTGCGTGGCGCACGTTGACGACGACTGCGACGACGACTGTTGCCATCATTGCGGTTGTTGTCTTGCTCGCTTTGATTGTTTTGGCTGTTGGCAGTATCAGCGCTGTTATTTTCGACTTTCGCTGATTGTGCTTCAGCAGCAATCTCAGCAGGTACGCTTACATTGTCTTTTTCAGTCGAAACAGTCTCATTCGCTGTCACTTTGCTGTTACTTTCATTGCGAACTGGACGACGGCTACGATCACGACGAGGTGCGCGTTTGGCATTTGGATTCTCGTTACTGCTGTCTTGTGACTTGCTGTCATTCGACTTGGAATCGTGCGATTTAATATCGTTTTGTGCGCTGTTGTTTTTGCTGTTGCGGTCATCTCGGTTGTTACGACCACGTGGCTTGCGCTCTTCTGCAGGTGCACGCGAATCCGAGTTTTGACGAGGTTTACGCTCAGCAGTGGACTTGTCATTACGACTGTCATTTCGAGCATCGCTACGGCTGTCATTTCGTGAACTGTTGCGACGACCGTCAGCAGACTTGGCGTTACGATCATTACGATCACGCCCAGAAGCAGGCTTACGATTACTATCATTGCGGTTGTTTGTGGTAGTTTTCTCAACCGTAACAGCGCGTTTTGGTGCAGGAGCAGGTTTGTCGTCATCACCAACGAACAAAGCGCTGACGGTTTTCGCTAATTTGCTCCACAAACCTGTACTCGCTTCAACTGCTTTAACAGGCGTAGCAATGGGTGCGACACGAGAAATAGTGCTTACTGCAGCTTGTTGTTGGCGAAGCGGTTCAACGGCCATTTCTTCAACTAAACTGTCAGATTTGTCGTCATCAAAGCGGTGCTCGTAGCTGACTTCGTCAATTAGACTGTCGTCAGGACGCAAGCGCTGGACTTCAAAGTTAGGTGTATCCATGTGTGGGTTAGGTAGTACAACTACACGACACTTGTTGCGTTGTTCGATCGCAGCAATCAAGTCACGCTTTTCGTTAAGCAAGAAAGACGCGATAACAACAGGAACAATGGCACGTACTTGGCCAGTATTGTCTTTTGCCGCTTCTTCTTCGATAAGACGTAAAATAGATAAACCAACCGATTGAGTATCACGAACAACACCGGTGCCATTACAACGAGGGCAAACGTGTGAGCTGGTTTCATCCAAAGACGGGCGTAAACGCTGACGTGACATTTCCATCAAGCCAAAGCGCGAGATTCGGCCAACTTGAACACGTGCACGGTCTAGCTCAAGTGCTTTCTTAAGACGCGTTTCCACTTCACGTT
>JARGOI010000112.1 GCA_029212275.1 Thalassolituus sp. | reverse complement strand
TGCATGGCACGCGTATAGGGTTAACCATTTGCGAAGACATTTGGTTTGATGAGCCTATCGCATTGGCGGCAGGCGCCGGTGCTCAGTTGATACTTAACCTAAATGCCTCTCCTTTTAGTCAACAAAAACACGAAATCCGCGCACAGCTGATCCGGCGACATGCGCAACAACACCAACTCCCGATTGTTTATGTTAATCAATTTGGCGGCCAAGATGAGTTGGTCTTTGACGGTGGTTCGTTCGCAATGGATCGACACGGCGAACTGATTTTGCAAATGTCTCACTTTCAATCAAGTATGGGATTAGTTCAATTTGAACGAGGCCAGTTAAGCAGCGAGTCAGAATCGGCGGTCCCAACCAGCGACCTTCAAACGCTTTACCAAGCCCTTGTCACTGGGGTCCGTGACTACGTTAATAAGAACAAATTTCCCGGTGTAATCTTGGGGTTGTCGGGTGGCATCGACTCGGCACTGACATTGGCTATCGCTGTGGATGCTCTGGGGCCAGAACGTGTGAAAGCGGTGATGATGCCGTTCACTTACACTTCTGACATGAGTAAAGAAGATGCCGCCATGCAAGCTGAGGTGATGGGTGTGCGCTACGAAACCATTTCCATCGAACCTATGTACCGAGCATTTATGTCGGCATTGTCACCGCAGTTTGAGGGGCGATCTGTCGATACCACCGAAGAAAATTTACAAGCACGTTGTCGAGGGGTCATCTTGATGGCCATGTCTAATAAGCTTGGGGATATGGTGATTACCACGGGTAATAAAAGCGAAATGGCGGTGGGTTATGCGACCTTATACGGCGACATGGTGGGGGGGTATAGCGCCCTGAAAGATATCTATAAAATGAAAGTTTTTGCGTTGTCCGAATATCGCAACAGTATTTCTCCGGTGATCCCACAACGTGTTATCGACCGTCCGCCTTCGGCGGAGCTTGCGCCGGATCAAAAAGACGAGGACAGTTTGCCACCTTATCCTGTGTTGGATGATATTTTAGAACGCTACATCGAACACGACGAAAGCGCCGAACAAATTATTGCAGCAGGGCATGCACGTGATGCCGTTCTGCGAGTGTTGCGCTTGGTAGATATCAACGAATACAAACGTCGCCAAGCGCCTATCGGAGTACGTGTCACTGCGCGTGGTTTCGGTCGTGACCGACGTTATCCGGTAACCAATGGCTGGAAAGCTGGCATTTAAAAAAGCTGGTACATACAAAAAAGACAGATGGCACTGAATCAGGAATTCATCATGGCAGCGTTAACCATTGCTTCATCCACCGTTACTTCCCCAGATACTGGCGTTGAGTCAGAAAAAAGAAGTAATAGCATATGTTTGTTGACCAACATGGCCAACCGCCATGGTTTGATTGCAGGCGCAACCGGAACGGGTAAAACCTTCACGCTAAAGTTATTAGCAGAAAAATTCAGCGCCGAAGGTGTACCGGTGTTTTTAGCCGATGCCAAAGGCGACTTGTCGAGCTTGGCTGCCGCCGGTTCGATGGGCGATAAGCTGCGCAGTCGTTTAGATAAGCTGGCGTTACCCGACCCAGAATTTCGTGCATACCCTGTGTTATTTTGGGATGTGTTTGGCCAAGACGGTCACCCCGTAAGAACCACCATCTCCGAAATGGGGCCGCTGATTTTAAGTGAGTTATTGGGCCTAAATGATGTTCAAACGGGTGTACTGAATATTGTCTTTCATCTAGCGGACGACAACGGTTGGTTGTTGTTGGATATGGATGACTTGCGCAGTATGCTGCAATTTGTCAGTCAACATCGCAGCGAATTACAGGCCGAATATGGCAGTGTTTCGCCAGCGTCCGTCGGTGCTATACAGCGCGCGCTATTAGCACTAGAAGATCAAGGGGCCAAACAATTTTTCGGCGAGCCAGCATTGAGTTTGGATGACTTTATGCAAACCGACACCGAAGGTCGAGGTTATATTAATATTTTAGCCGCCAATAAACTCATGTTAAGCCCTAAATTATACAGCTGCTTTTTACTGTGGATGCTGTCTGAATTGTTTGAAGAGTTACCCGAAGTGGGCGATATGGATAAACCCAAGTTGGTGTTCTTTTTTGACGAAGCGCATTTGTTGTTTGAGAAAATTAATCCAGCGTTGCAGCAAAAACTCGAACAAGTGGTGCGCTTAATTCGCTCCAAGGGTGTTGGAATTTATTTTGTCACTCAAAGCCCATCGGACATCCCAGATGATGTTTTGGGGCAGCTAGGTAATCGCGTACAACACGCTTTACGAGCTTTTACCCCACGTGATCAAAAAGCCGTGCGCAGTGCTGCACAAACCTTTCGTCAAAATGAGAAGTTTGATACCGAAACGGCCATTATGGAATTAGGCGTTGGCGAAGCACTGATCAGTTTTCTTGATGAAAAAGGCTCACCTTCGGTGGTTGAACGTGCCTGGTTGCATGCTCCGGGGAGTCAATTTAAACCCATCGATGACGCTGCTCGGGCAACGCTAATGAAGCACAGCATTATTGGTGACGCTTACGATCTAACAATTAATCGTGAAAGTGCCTATGAAATGCTGCAACAGCGGGCGCAAAACACACTTGATCGCGTCAAAGAGGAAGAAGCTAAAGCAGATTCTCAGCGCGAGCTTGCCGAGCAACACGAAAAGCAAGAAATGCAGCGCTTGAAAGATGAAGCAAGACAAGCGCGTGAAGACGCCAAAGCCGAAGCCAAAAAATCCGCAGAACGTTCTAAGTTGCTCAATCGCGTTGTCGGCAACTTTGCCTCTAGTATTGCTCGTTCGTTGGGAACAAAAGCGGCGGGCGGCTTGGTCAGAGGTATTTTAGGGTCGCTGTTAAAACGCTAAGGGTGTTTTGAAGTAGGGCATACTGACTCGCACAGGCAGTGACTAAACTGCCTATGCTCTCATTTTTAAACCTATTCTTAGTCAATAAAGCCCTAGTCGATTAGGCCAAACGTAATCACGTTGATCCAAGAGCGTCGATCAACCTCGGCTAAACCGCTTTTCTTAAATTTTCCCGACGCCAATTGTGGGTGGTCTGGGTAATTCAGTTTAAATATCGCCAAAGCATCGTCCGCCTTATCATTTAGCTCTAATGCGCGATACGCTTCGGTCATAATCGCCAAAGCATCGCCTACAGCTTGAGTCTTTTGATAGTGCACCAGTACGTCTTGGCAGCGATTGGCGGCAGCCAAATAGGCATGGCGCTTCATGTAATAGCTTGCAACTTCTATTTGATAACTGGCCAATCGTTCACGCAGATACAGCATTCTTGCACGAGCATCCAGCACATAGGGACTGTCAGGATAGCGGGTGGTTAATTGCTGAAAATAATCAAAAGCATCTTGCAGTGGCAGTGGATTGCGTCGCTCTCTATCATCACTTAAGTAACGCTCAACAAACACAAAGCCCATATCATAGGTCGCTAAACCGCGCATGTAATAGGCGTAGTCAACTTGTGGGTGCAATGGGTGCAGACGAATAAAACGTTCGGATTGCGCTAATACTTCTTCCATGTCGCCCATTTGATAATGCACATAAATCAATTCTAGCTGGGCTTGCTCGGCGTAACGTCCAAAGGGATAGTGAGTTTCTAAGCGTTGCAGCTTGTCCTGAGCCACAATCATGCTGCGGTCTTCGATCGCTTCGCGTGCTTCGCGGTAATACTCTTGCTCCGATAAAATATCCTTGTCCGAATTTGAGGAGCAAGCACTGAGTAGACCGAAGGTGACTGTAATTAACACCAATGCAGAAATTCTGCTCATTGGTCGGACATTAAAAGGCCGTGCAGTTAAAGGTCGTGAAGTTAAAGCTGTGGTGGAGTGCATGGACATACATCTATATAATTTCATCAATTCGTATTAGAACACACCTGCGTTCGATCATCATCTGTCTCATGCCATACAACGCGTCGATTAATGTCATGATGATCTTCGCCCCCACAAGAGCTGTTAAAGCAAACCTATGTCTAATCATATTTCCAAGACGGTCGAAGTGCCTTTTGACGAAGGCAATAAACGCCTCGACCAAGTGGCGGCACGTTTATTTCCAGAATTTTCGCGCTCGCGTTTGCAGCAGTGGATCAAGGACGGTCAATTGACCGTGGATGGCAACACTATTCGTGGTCGCGATAAACTCACCGGTGGTGAAAAGCTGGTATTAGAAGCCGAACTGGAAGCCGAAGGGCAATGGCTACCCGAAGATATCCCGTTGGATATTGTGTTCGAAGACGAACATATCTTGGTATTAAATAAACCCGCTAATCTTGTGGTGCATCCTGCCGCAGGCAATTATACCGGTACGCTACTCAATGGACTGCTGCATCATTGTCCTGACCTGATCAATATTCCACGAGCAGGTATTGTTCATCGTCTTGATAAAGACACCACAGGCTTAATGGTGGTGGCCAAAACACTGCAAGCGCAAACGCATTTGGTGGCACAATTGCAAGATCGCAGCATGGGTAGAGAATATGAGGCGGTCGTACAGGGTCACATGATCAGCGGCGGTACGGTCGATGAACCGATCAATCGTCATGGCACGCAGCGTACGAAAATGGCCGTCAGCCCGATGGGTAAAGAAGCAATCACCCACTATCGTGTATTGCATAAATTCCCCGGGCACACCTATGTGCGCTTGAAATTAGAGACCGGTCGCACCCATCAAATTCGTGTGCATATGTCGCACCTGGGCTTTCCATTGGTCGGTGACGCCACCTATGCTGCACGCCAACGCCTAATGAAAGGCATTGGCCCAGAGTTACGTCAGCTCTTGGCGATCTTCCCAAGACAAGCACTGCACGCTCGTCAGCTGGGCTTGCATCATCCTGCAAATGAGGAATACATGGAATGGGACATCGAATTACCCGATGACTTTGCCATTTTGTTGAATACCCTCGCCGAGGATGAAGAGCGCGATGACTGACGCCATTGAACGCGGTTTATTCATTCCCAATTGGTCATTACCGAAAGGGGTTGAAGCGCGTTTTAGTGGTCGACGTTTTGATGTTGCGCCTTTTAATGACGTTTCTAAACCGCCTTATGATGAGTTCAATTTGGGCTTGCATGTTGGCGATGATCCTCAAGCAGTGCATGCCAATCGCACTCAGTTGTTGGCGTCATTGCCCGGTGCCAAGCATATTCAATGGTTAGAACAAGTACATGGCACGGAGGTAGTCGAGGCATCGAACGAACCTTTTTGTGCCACTGCAGATGCGTGCACAAGTAATCGTGCGGGCGTCGCTTGTGCGGTGATGACCGCCGATTGTTTGCCAGTGTTGTTTTGTGATGTCAGTGGCGAGCGTGTTGCAGCGGCACATGCCGGCTGGCGAGGTTTAGCTAATGGCGTGTTGTTGCGAACCTTAGCGCAATTTGATCGACCTGCCGACGTCCTTGTGTTTTTAGGTCCTGCGATTGGTCCCACTGCGTTTGAAGTCGGGCCAGAGGTGCGTCTTGCGTTTGCTTGGGCCACAGACGATTGTTTTAGCACTGGTCATGGTGATCGCTATTTTGCCGATATCTATGCTATTGCTCGGCAGCAGCTGATGACAGCGGGCGTGCAAAACATTGAGGGCGGTGATCATTGTACCTTCCTAGAGCGCGAGCAATTTTTCTCTTACCGACGTGACGGGGTAACCGGAAGACAAGTTAGTCTGATTTGGAAATCCAGCGATGCAACCTCCGATCTACCTCTCTGAGGCGATAAAATTCATTGGATTGCTTAAAAACCCAGTAAAAGCCTCGATTCAGCCTCTGTCAGAGGTTCCCATCCCTGAAGTCTGCTGGTAAAATGCGTGCATTATCAAATTGCGTTGGCTGCCACCCCTAGCTGACGATTCGATAAAATTTTTTCTGGTGCGGTTATCCTCCGTACTCGTTCCGACTCGCTGTCCTAGACCAGGTTGTGAGCATCTGATGATGAACTAAAAGTGATTCATCCAGCCAAAAGAGCTCGGTGCGTTGTATGCACTAGGCTCCGACCAAAACAATGCCAAGACATTATTAATTCATGCTCATAATCGAGCATATTTAAGAGGATACAACGGTGGAATTGATTTCCGGCGGTGACATGCTGGTTCGTGCGTTACATGAGTCAGGTGTGGAATATATTTATGGTTATCCGGGCGGCTCGTTGCTGCACGTATACGATTCAGTTTATCGCCAAAGTGCGGTAAAGCACGTACTCGTTCGTCATGAACAAGCAGCCGCACACATGGCTGATGGCTACGCGCGCGCTACGGGCAAACCTGGTGTGGTCATGGTGACCTCAGGTCCCGGCGCGACCAACACAATAACGGGTATTGCGACGGCGTTTACCGATTCTATTCCAATGGTCGTCATTACTGGTCAGGTAATGAGTCATTTGATCGGTGACGATGCTTTCCAAGAAACGGACATGCTGGGTGTTTCGCGTCCAATCGTGAAGCATAGCTTCAGTGTCACGCGTCCAGAAGACATTCCAGAAATCGTTGCTAAGGCTTTTTATATTGCCAGCACCGGTCGTCCGGGACCTGTGGTCATTGATATCCCCAAAGACATGACGATGCCGAACGAGCGTTACGAATACAACTATCCAAAGAAAGTGAAGTTGCGTTCATACTCGCCGCCGCAGCGCGGTCATGCAGGTCAAATCAAAAAAGCCGTCGAATTATTATTGGGTGCGCGTCGTCCAATTATTTACGCCGGTGGTGGTGTAATTATTGACGGCAGCTCAGACAAATTACGCGCTTTGGTTGATCGTTTAAACTTCCCTTGCACCAACACACTCATGGGTTTGGGTTGTTACCCAGGCACTGGTGAACGTTTTGTTGGTATGTTGGGCATGCACGGCAGTTACGAAGCCAACATGACCATGCACAACGCTGACGTTGTGTTGGCCGTTGGCGCTCGTTTTGATGATCGTGTGACGAACGCAACGAGCAAATTCTGCCCCGATGCAAAGTTTATTCATATCGATATCGATCCTTCGTCAATTTCTAAAACCATCATTGCCGACGTGCCAATTGTTGGCCCAGTGGGATCGGTATTGGATGAAATGATGACCTTAATGGACGAAGCCAACGAAGTGCCTGATGCCGATGCCATCGCCAGCTGGTGGAAGCAAATCAACGAATGGCGTCAACGCCATGGCGGTCATTACGATAAGAATGACACTCAGTTGATGAAGCCTCAGGAAGTCATCGAAGCGATGTGGACAGCGACCAAAGGCGACGCTTACATTACCTCCGACGTTGGTCAGCATCAGATGTTTGCGGCACAGTATTATAAGTTTGATAAGCCTAATCGTTGGATCAATTCAGGTGGCCTTGGCACCATGGGATTCGGTTTCCCAGCGGCCATGGGCGTGAAAATGAATTTCCCTGACGAAATGGTCGTGTGTGTGACGGGCGAAGGCTCTATCCAGATGAACATTCAGGAATTGTCGACCTGCTTGCAGTACGGCATTCCGGTGAAAATCCTGTGTTTGAATAACGGTTCTTTGGGCATGGTGCGTCAGTGGCAAGACATGAACTACGAAGGTCGTCATTCTCATTCTTACATGGAATCTTTGCCAGATTTCGTCAAATTAGTAGAAGCTTATGGCCACGTCGGTATCAAAGTAAATGGTCGCGATGAGCTACCACAAGCGCTTGAAGATACCTTCGGTAAATACAACGATCGCTTGGTGTTTTTGGATGTAACGGTCGACCCAGAAGAACACGTTTATCCTATGCAAGTGCCTATGGGTGCCATGCGTGATATGTGGTTAAGCAAGACGGAGCGCACCTAATCATGAGACACATTAT
>JARGOI010000111.1:6604-7803 GCA_029212275.1 Thalassolituus sp. | reverse complement strand
GGACGTTCTTTCTTCTCTTTCTTTTTAGCGGTTTTGTTAGGAATGATGGCTAAATACGTTGACGAGCCTTCCCAAACCAATTCCATACCGACGCGTGTTTCGGTACGAAGTTTCACTTCGATACCCTTGTCCGTTTTTTCGTGACCATCGAACAATACGCGAATATCTAGGCTTTCCGTTTTTTTGATGTCACGATGCTGGATAACGGTGTTGCTAAGATGCACCATACCCATAGGTCCTAGTGGGAAGGTACGATGCAACATTAATTCTAGGTGCAGCTTAAATCCCAAAATATGTGGATAGGTAATGGGTAAAAATTCGCTATTGGTATCAAAACCGCAAATAGCAGAGTAAGCTTTTATATTCTTTTGATCTGGGACGATGCCGTAGAAAGCTGCATCCAAATCGGGAAGTTGAAAGTTTTTAGTGCCGCTTGATCTGGCAAATAGCGACCGTGAAGCTTGACTAAAAATGCTTGGTGCCTTATCAAATTGCAATCGTTGTGCGGGACTCATAGATGAAATTCCTAAAAAAAGTAAACTTTGAACCTATTAGGCCATATTAAATATTAATAATTCGTGTCCATTGGCTGCTAGAATGCCAGTGACCGTCATCTGGGTCAATAATGCTTGCAGCCTAGGCTTTAGCTGGCAAACTTCTCTCTACATTATTAAGGAACACTAACCCTATATGTCTGGTGGCATGGCAGAACTCAGAGATTCTAGCATTATGATTCAACTGGCCGATCAGGCGATGTTGAACATGGGGCTTGATGCCTCTGAAGTGTGGCGACGATTGGGAATTACGCCAGAGATACTTGCAGATCGCAATATTCGAACCCCTCACGATGCTCAAGTCATTTTTTGGAGTGTGATGGAGGAGGTAACAGCTGACTCTCATATAGGTTTGCACCTTGGCGAACACATGCCTGTTTATAAAGGGCAGGTGCTGCAGTATTTATTCTTGTCGAGTTCCAGTTTTGGTGAAGGCTTGCGTCGCGCTTTGAATTATCAGCGTTTGCTCAGTGATGCGTCGCAAGCGAGTTTAACCATCGAGGGCGAGCGTGCGTATCTTTTGGTTGAGTCATCGAGTGATCGAGTGATTGGTTTACGCCATTTGAATGAATGCATGGTGTTAGCCTTGATTCGTTTTTTTCGTTACGTGACGTTTGATCAATTTGCCCCAGCAGAGATTGAGTT
>JARGOI010000111.1:4260-6504 GCA_029212275.1 Thalassolituus sp. | reverse complement strand
TTAGCCAAAAAACTCTTATCGAGCACCAATGAAAGCATCGATGAAATTGTCTACCTCACTGGATTCTCAGAACCCAGTACGTTTTATCGTGCGTTTAAGCGTTGGACCCAGCAAACACCTGTGGAATATCGCAATAGTCGACGCTAATTGAGGTTGTCTGTAGCAAAGAGTTTTACCCCGAATGAATCGCCCTTAAAGTAAAAACAATCTTGGCCGATAACCAGTTCAAAGCACTAAGCGCAATTTTCTGGTGGGCCGACCATGACTATAAGTATCCCTTCGCAATTACTGCCTTCGTTTGATCGCTCTCATCGAGGCGAAATGCACAAAAGCGATCATTACAAGCATGCCGATGCTGCGGCGTCAGCATCGGATAATCGCTTGACAACTACCAATGTGAATCGTCTACAAGGCAAGCAATCTGCCGAAAAAACAGCCGACACCATTCTTAAACATGTCGATCGAAACATTGCCTCGATGCGACGCCAAGGCGCCAGCGAAGAGCAAATCGCTAATCGAGTACAAGCGGCTCGGGATGGTATTGCGACTGGCTATGCCGAGGCTCGCGATTTTCTTAAGGATGCGGGTCTCTTAACTGATGACTTAGCGCAAGACATCAATAAAAGTGAGAAATGGGTCAGTGAAGGACTGGATAACATTGAACGCGGGCAGCCTTTGACCCTACTGACACCTTCAGCCTCTAAAACAGATACTGGCTCACCTTCTACATTTAATCGTACCTCGGTGAGTGGAAATCTCAGCTTGGATATCATGACTCGTGATGGCGACCGAGTCAGTATTCGCATTGCCAGTAGCTTTGATAGTGTTACTACGAATCGCTCTAGCGCTTTCGAAATTAATAATCAATGGATGATCGAGACCGAAGGTCAATTGGACGATGATGAAAAGCAGGCGATAGGCCGCTTATTGTCTGATGTTGAGACTCTTAGTAATAAATTTTTCTCCGGTGACCTCGGTGGGGCATTGGAACAAGCCATGTCATTAGGGTTTGACGGCAATGAGCTGGCGGCGATGAGCCTAAATATCCAACAGCAAAGTTTTAGTAATACAGTCCAGTCATCTGGTGGTGGTCAGGGGAAAATTCCACAAGCGTATCTGCCCAAAGCAGTAGAGTTACCCACCTCGGAATTGAATAAGCAGCGCAGTTATTTGGCAGACTATGTCGATGCTTATATGTCGGCCCTCGAGCGTGCCCGTCCTTTAACGAACGTGGAAGATACTCTTTCAAGTTTATTCGATAAATTGACCGAAGACGTTAATGGTTTAAATACCCTTAAGTCGTTCAATTCCGGATTGAATAAAGCGCTTTCAGAAAACCTTTAAATTACCTAAGGCATTTTTGAATGATTCATAGATGCCCTAGGGGTTTGCTAGCGCTGCTTGCAAACGTATACTCATTGCCACTGGAATATTCGCTGGCGAAGTAACTAATGACATTTGTTCTCCTAGGCACCGAAGGGTGTCACCTCTGCAACGAGGCAGAAAAAGTGGTAGCCGTCGCTTTGAATGGCCGCCAAATTCCTGTATATCTTGATGACATTTCAGCGTCAGCCGAGTGGATTGAGTCTTATGGTCTGAGAATTCCTGTACTTATAAACGAAACCTCCGGAGACGAACTGGACTGGCCTTTTACTGAAAATGCCGTTATTGAGTTTGTCGAAAAAACGCTTCAAGGATAATAACAATGAAATTTTTGATCTCACTTTCTATCATGCTTGGCATTGCTGCTATGACGGGTTGTGCTCAATCGCCTTTGTCGCCGAAAGGGGATGCCATATTTTACGCGCTACAAGCAGATAGCATGATGAATACTTGGCGCTATGAGTGTTCTACTGTCAGTTCGCGTGCTGAGTTTGAAGCCGATGTTGCTCGTGCTGAATGGTGGCGTCGCAACAAAGAAACTGTCCAAGCGGCTGATTATGGTTTGGGTTACAACGTGTTGGCGATCAGTGATGATCGTGTCAGTACTGGGGCGAGAATGGCGATGGGTATGACGTTGGAAATTCAACAACGTTCAGAAGCTTTAGTGAATGAAAAATTGAATAACACCAGCGATAAAGAAGCGTTATGTATCAAAGTGCTGGGGCAGTATCGTGAGGGTACTTGGGATATTAAAGGACCTGAGGAAATGGAAGATCTACTCATGAAGATGAAACAAGAGTCGAATAATAACCAAGAAGCGCTTGAAGTAAGACGTGGCATGATTGAAAAAGCAACCGGTGT
>JARGOI010000111.1:0-4160 GCA_029212275.1 Thalassolituus sp. | reverse complement strand
GTGAATTTTCCGTTTTTCTGTCGGTAGTCAATAATTGCGCTGGCTTTGGCTTTACCAATGCCTTTTAGTTGATTCAGCTCATCAGCCGATGCGGTATTTAAATTGATTTTCGCCATTTTCTGCGCATCTTTAGCGGCCATGCCTGAGGTCTTATCCATCACCTGTTTGGCTGTGGGCACGCTTTTCGATGGGCTTGAAGCAGAACTTGGCACTTCAGCAAATGCGCAAGGAGCGATCAGCAAGGTAGTGATAGCGAGTGTGCGAAGGGAGGTTTTGAATGATTTCATCAGAGTATTCCTTTTTTAAAGTTGAATCCTTGGTTCTTGATAAATTTCAAGAAACTATAGGCTAACAATTTTATAAAAAAGAAAAAATCACCCGTTTTTACTAAAAAAAAGTGCTATAAAAATAGCACTTTTTTAGTAGAAAATTTAGACTCTATCTCATCATTTCTTCTTAGATGGAGCCTTCTTTGTTGTAGCTTTTTTTTCAGACACAATCCACTTTTTGCCGTCAAATGTCGCACTCCATCCGGTGGCTTTGCCCTCGGATTCGGTCAGAACATACTGTTCTTTATTCTTACGACTGAAACGAACAACGGTTGGATTGCCTTCCTTGTCGGCGACTGGAGCATCGAGCAAAAAGTGATACTTTTCTGGAATTTCATCGCGATGCGGTTTCAATTCCGTCACCAAAGGTGCACGTGTTTCTCTGTTTTTGGGAAACTGACTGGCGGCCAAAAATAAGCCAGCTGCGCCATCTCGTAGTATGTAGGTATCATCCACCTTTACACACTGCAATTCAGGCATGGGCACTGGGTCCATTTTAGGGGGCGCAGCTTCGCCACTCTTGAGAAGTTTACGGGTGTTCTTGCACTCGTCATTGGTGCAACCAAAGTATTTACCAAAGCGGCCTGACTTAAGCTGCATCTCCGATCCGCACTTATCACATTCAAGTACAGGGCCATCGTAACCTTTGATCTTGAACTGACCTTTTTCAACTTCGAAGCCACTGCAATCGGGGTTGTTACCGCAAATATGAACTTTGCGCTGCTCGTCTAATAAATAGCTGTCCATGGCGGTATCACAAATACTGCAACGACGTTTATCCATTAAACGACGGCTTTCTGCTTCTTCATCTTCTTCGGCGGTGATGGCTTCTTCACCCGGAATCAAATTAAGGGTTTGTGTACAACGCTCTTTGGGTGGCAGGCCATAGCCAGAGCAGCCAAGGAATACGCCCGTAGATCCTGTGCGAATTTGCATGTGACGTCCACAGTTTGGACAGTCAATATCGGTATCCACTGGGTCGTTCGGACGCATGCCATCTTCGCCGCTGGCTTGATCTAATTGCTGGAGGAAATCGACATAAAAATCATCAAGAACATGGGTCCACTCGCTATCACCTTCGGCAATATGATCGAGCTTCTCTTCCATGCTGGCGGTAAAACCAAAGTCCATTAAGCCTTCAAAATTCTCAGTCAAACGACTGGTGACAATATCGCCCATCTTCTCAGCGTAGAAACGACGACCTCTGAGGCTAACGTAACCACGCTCTTGGATGGTTGAAATAATCGATGCGTAGGTTGAAGGGCGTCCGATACCACGTTTTTCCAATTCTTTTACCAACGCTGCTTCCGAGAAACGAGGCGACGGTTTGGTGAAATGCTGTCGTGGTTCGATCTCATTTAAATTGAGCACGTCGCCTTCACTGACATCAGGAAGAATCACATCTTCGTCACCTTTGCCGCTGCTGGTGGGCATGACTTTAAGATGACCGTCGAAGCGAATCACTCGACCGCGAGTTTTTAATTCAAAGTCTCCCGCATGCACGGTAATCGTGCTGCTGGTGAATTTAGCATCGTTGGTTTGGCAAGCGACAAATCGACGCCAAATTAAGTCGTATAATTTTTGTGCATCTGGCTCCATTGAAGACAGATCCGCCGCGCGCAATTTCACGTCCGAGGCCCGAATCGCTTCGTGCGCTTCTTGCGCGCCTTCTTTGCTGCTGTAAGAGCGTGGATTTTCTGGTAAGTATTCTTTGCCCAGCTTACTGCTGATGTAATCACGCACACTGGCGACCGCATCTTGGCTTAAGTTAGTTGAGTCAGTTCGCATGTAGGTGATGTAACCCGCTTCGTACAAACGTTGAGCTAGGGTCATGGTTTTCTTAACACTGAAACCTAAACGAGTGCTGGCGGCCTGTTGCAACGTAGACGTGATAAAAGGTGCTGCCGGTTTGGAACTGGTCGGTTTATCTTCGCGTTTATGGACGATGAACGGTGTCTTTTGTAACGTATTGACCGCCGTCATGGTGGTCTTTTCGTTATTGGGACGGAATTCTTTATTGTTTTCGCGCGTCACTTGAGTGCGCAGCGGTTCGCCTGCTGGTGTCACAAGTTCGGCAAAGGCTTCCCAGTATTCTTCGGGAATGAAGGCACGAATTTCGCGCTCGCGTTCAACGATCAAGCGCACGGCAACCGATTGCACGCGACCGGCTGATAGGCCGCGTGCGACCTTGCTCCATAGTAGTGGTGACACCATGAAGCCAACCACGCGATCCAAGAAGCGACGCGCTTGCTGAGCGTTAACTCGGTTCATGTTCAGTTCGGACGGTTTTTCAAACGCGGCCTGAATCGCTTTTTTAGTGATCTCGTTGAAAACCACACGTCGATAGGTTTTATTGCTGTCGCCGATAACTTCCCGCAGGTGCCAAGCAATGGCTTCCCCTTCGCGGTCCAAATCCGTCGCGAGATAGATTTCGTCGGCATTTTTTGCCAATTTTTGCAGTTCTTCGACGACTTTCTCTTTGCCTGGCAATGTTTGATAGTGGGCTTCCCAGTCTTTTTCTGGGTTGATGCCCATGCGACCAATCAGCTGTTCGTGAGACTTACGTTTTTTATACTCAGCCTTTTCTTCCGGCGACATTTGACGTGTTAAAGCCGCTTGCTTCGCACGTTCTTTAGGGTCGGACTTAGTGGCCGAACCCGATGTCGGAAGATCACGAATATGACCAATGCTGGACTTAACAATAAAGTCCTTGCCTAGGTACTTGTTGATGGTTTTTGCCTTGGCAGGCGACTCCACGATCACCAGTGATTTGCCCATAATCCTATCAGTAACCTTATATTAAGTTAGTTCTGCCAGCATGAAAGTCCGACACTTTAATGTCAAACCCGGGGGTAAGGTCAAGTCTCGGTTGCATTTATTCAAAAAGCAGGTTCTGTAAAAGTAGCTAAACTTACAGACAATACGACCTATTTCTCTCTTAGTGATCACCATGCTCAGCGATTAAGCAAGGAAATCTCTTTTTTCAGAAATAGCACAAAACTTAGGAGTCACCTAGTAAATGTCGGCCATTGCTCTAATCGTATCGGTTGCAGTTCCCATTGCGGTGATTCTTTTCATCGTTTTGGTGGTATCTGAACGTCAACGAATACAATTAGAAAAAGCGAAGCAATCGAGAAAGGTTCGCCAGCGCGCTGAAGTTCTACTGGAGGCAATTGAGTTTTTGATCTTGGCAGATGATCATCGTGACTTACAGCGTTTGCTACTGGATCGTGTTGCTGATCTTTTTGCGTTGGCACATCAACTCGCGCCGAGTAATGTTTCGAACCAATCTCAAAGTTTCGATCCTGCGCCATATCAACAGAAAATTGCCAGTAACCCGGGGGTTCGTAGAATATTAAAGAGTGATCGCGAGTTACGTTATTGCCGCCAGCAATTTTCCGAAGCTCTAAAGTCCGTTAATGCAATTTTTAAGAAAAAAACTATTACCGCAACGGCGGCGGTCGAGTATCGCCGCTATTTAAAAATGACACTGCTTGAACGCGAAGTGGATACTTATACTGCTCAGGGGGATGTGGCTGCTGCGCGTAATGACGTCGTAACTGCTTCAAGTTATTATAAGGCGGCTCGTCAACGTCTCATCAGTTTTGATGTGCAGTTCCCAGAAAAGAACGATCGTATTAAAGTACTTGCAGATAAAACAGCCGCTTTGTATCAAGGTCAGAAAGATGCTGCAGATGCCAAAGCAGCAGCGAATGAAGGTCAAAACCAAGAAAAAACGCCTAATATGGAATCTTCCGACAACCTAACACGTACACTAGACAAAGAAGACTCGAGCAAAACGAGTGCCTTTGGTATTCCCTTGGATCCCAG